>NZ_JBMVJB010000022.1:0-38854 GCF_049893425.1 Streptococcus sp. VTCC 12886
GACATAATAAAACTCCCCTTATAGTTTCTAGTGAAAATTTTTATTTTTTCACTGTCCACTATAAGGGGAGTATATCACATGTTACCTAGGATATTTTTTTCTTATTCCTTTGATGAAAAGAATGGTGGGGTAAATTGGGTGAGGTAGTCATAACAAGTTTGAGTTGCCTGATTATCCTGGCAAATAATGAGACAGACATCATCGCCACAAAGCGTAGCGACAATCTCGGGAATTTCCATGTCATCAAGAATTGAGCCGAAGGTGCTGGCCAGTCCTGGAAGTGTTTTTAATACAACTTGGTGCTATACTGGTTTGAGTATAATGAGAGCATCTTCCATATACAGCCGGAGGCGTTTTTCCCAACGGGTTGACCATGTAATAAGAAGAGGCATCTTCATTGACCTTTACTAAATTTAATAATTTGATATCACGAGACAAGGTTGATTGGGTAACGATGACACCGTTTAATTCCAGCAATTCTTATAGTTCTTGTTGCGTGTGAAGTTTTTTTCTTTTATTAAGGAAAGGATTAATTTATGGCGACTTTCAATCTTATTCATGGGGGTGACCTCAATTAAAAAGTTTTATTGGATAAACATGGCATCTCCAAAGCTAAAGAAGCGGTAACGTTCTTCAACGGCATGTTTATAAGCTTCTAAGGTAAATTCTCTACCTGCAAAAGCTGAAACAAGCATAACCAAAGTGGATTTTGGAAGATGGAAATTAGTTGAAAAGGCATCGACAATTCGGAAGGTATATCCTGGTTTGATGAAAATATTTGTCCAGCCAGAATCTGCTTCTAAACGCCCATCAAATTTGTTTCCAATGGTTTCCAGCGTGCGAATAGAAGTGGTTCCAACTGCAACGATACGTCCACCATTTTCTTTGATTTGATTGAGTGTTTGAGCGGCTTCAGCGGTTAGGTTGTAAAATTCTGAATGCATCTCATGCTCATCAACGTTTTCGACAGAGACTGGGCGGAAGGTTCCAAGACCAACATGAAGTGTCAAATAGACTAATTTCACACCTTTGGCTTCAATTTTTTCAAGTAGTTCCTGGGTAAAATGGAGGCCGGCAGTTGGAGCTGCGGCAGAACCATTTTCTTTGGCATAAACAGTCTGGTATCGCTCGCGGTCTTCTAATTTTTCATGAATATATGGAGGGAGTGGCATTTCACCGAGGCTTTCTAAGACTTCTAAGAAGATTCCATCGTAAGTGAACTCAACGATTCGGCCTCCGTGTTCCAATTCCTCTACAATGGTAGCTGTCAAACGTCCATCTCCAAAGGCAACAGTCGTACCGACTTTCAAGCGCTTCGCTGGTTTTGCAAGAACCTCCCACTGATCACCTTGGGTATTTTTCAAAAGTAAAAGTTCAACATGTCCGTTTGTTTCGGGCTTGTAGCCGTAGAGGCGGGCAGGCAGAACGCGCGTGTTGTTCATCACAAGGGCATCACCTGGGTGAAGCTGGTCAATAATATGGTCAAAACGGCT
Source organism: Streptococcus sp. VTCC 12886 (assembly GCF_049893425.1). NCBI lineage: Bacteria > Bacillati > Bacillota > Bacilli > Lactobacillales > Streptococcaceae > Streptococcus > Streptococcus sp. VTCC 12886. The sequence continues at coordinate 1,494 of NZ_JBMVJB010000022.1, forward strand.
ATCAACCATACTGTGCTTCTCGCGGTCGAGAATGAGAAGTTTTGAGCTGTCACGCTTCTCAAGCGGTACTTGGGCAATAAGTTCTTCTGGTAAATCAAAATCAAAATCTGCAGTATTCATAGACTCTCCTTGTTTCTAAACGATGATGGTGATTAGATAGATCAAAAGTGCTATTGGTAGAACCATTAATAGTACTCCCAGTAGCATCATTATCACTCTTAGACTTTTGGGGTGAGGGATCAGATAACCAAGGAGGCAGAGAGCAATTCCTGTAAAAAATAAGATCAATAATTCTAATGTCATGCCTCCATTATATCATAATTTCAATCAAACGTGGTGTGGATCGATGAAGATTGGTATATATCAATTGACAAAAATTGGTATATACCATATAATATACTTAAGAAATAGGCAAGAGGTGAATCATATGAAAATTCATGTTGTAAACAATCAAGTTGATGGTGCGGTACTGGCTGTAGATTTGTTGAGAGAAAAGTTGGCAAATGGTGCAAAAGTGCTTGGTTTGGCAACGGGTTCTAGCCCATTGGAATTTTATTCGGTCCTTCGCGAATCAGATTTGGACTTTTCTGATGTGACTTCTGTCAATCTGGATGAGTACGTGGGATTGGGTGAAGATAGTGACCAATCCTATGTTCACTTTATGAAAGAGAATCTTTTCAATGCTAAACCATTCAAACAATCATTTATACCAAATGGCTTGGCAAGCGACTTGACCGAGGAAATTGCCCGTTACAATCAGATTTTGGCAGACCATCCGGTAGATTTCCAAATTTTAGGAATTGGCCGCAACGGTCATATCGGTTTTAATGAACCAGGAGCGTCATTTGATGCTGTTACTCGTGTGGTTGATTTGGCACCATCAACCATTGAAGCCAATGCTCGTTTCTTTGCTCATCCAGAAGATGTTCCAAAACAAGCCATTTCAATGGGGATTGCCAATATTATGGCAGCCAAGACCATTGTCCTCATGGCTTATGGGAAAGAAAAGGCAGATGCAATTAAAGCTATGGTAGAAGGAGAAGTTACGGAAGAAGTTCCAGCAAGTATCCTCCAAAAACATAACGATGTAGTATTGATTATTGACCAAGCAGCTGCGAGTAAATTAGGATAACAGAAAAAACCACAAGGGGTCGTTCTATCCAATAGAAATGCCTATTGTGGTCTTTTGATTTTCTCCCCATAATTAGAATAGGAATGGATGCTATTTAATAATTATTATTTCTTTGCTTTGTATTGTCAAAGGCACCAGCCTTCAGACAAGGAACCGAGGTACGGGCAGCAGTAAAGTATGCGTAGTCGAATGTGAGAATATCATTAGGTTCATTTAAATGTACTCAAATAAACAACGTGACAGGATTATAGATTGCTTGCCTTAAGCAAGCAAAAAAACACCCATAGGTGGCCATCGTGGGTGTCTTCAAATGCTTTTTTTCCTGAACATTTAAGCATTCTTAGTATTATGTACTTGTTCCTTGTTTTAGAGTTTCCAGTCCAAGTCTGGTCCGACTGGCACAATTCCAGTTGGGTTTATGGTTTTATGACTACCATAATAATGTTGCTTGATATGGTCGAAATCCACAGTTTTAGCAATTCCAGCATGATTGTAGAGACGTTTTGTATAATCCCATAGGTTTGGATAGTCGACTAAGGCCTTTATATTACATTTGAAGTGCCCAAAATAGACAGCATCAAAACGAACCAAGGTCGTGAAGAGACGAATATCTGCTTCGGTTAATTGGTTTCCTACTAGAAATTGCTGATTTGCCAACTGTTCTTCTAATTTATCCAATGCAGCAAAGAGCTTTGTTACCTCTTTTTCGTAGACAGCTTGATTTGTTGAAAAACCTACCTTATACACCCCATTGTTGATATTTGGATAGACAAAGTCATTCATGGCATCGATTTCAGATTGCAGGTGTTCTGGATAGTAGTCATCATAGTTGCCTGTAATGTTATTGAATGCAGTGTTGAACATGTGCATGATTTCAGCGGACTCGTTATTGACAATCGTGTTCGTTTGCTTATCCCAAAGAACTGGAACAGTAACACGACCAGAATAATTTGGATCAGCTTTCAGGTAAACTTGATAGAGATAGTCACTGTTAAAAAGGGAGTCCTTAATGACACCAGGTCCGTCAGAGAAGGTCCAACCATTTTCCAACATGAGGGGGTGGACGATAGAAATGGAAATGTGATTTTCCAAGCCTTTCAATTTTCGCATGATCAATGTCCGACTGGCCCAAGGGCAGGCAAGAGAGATGTAGAGGTGATAGCGTCCTGATTCAGCTTTAAAACCCCCATGTCCTGTAGGCCCTGCATGTCCATCAGGTGTAATCCAATTACGGAATTGTGTCACTGTACGAACAAACTTCCCACCTGTTGATTTGGTATCATACCATTGGTCTACCCATTTTCCTTCAACTAAAAGTCCCATAACATCCTCCTGAATGCAAAAGCAGGAAATCCGCCTATTAAAAGAGGATTTCCTATGTAAAAAAATATATCACTAACTAGTATTATAAAGCTTTTTTAAAAAGAGTCAAGCAAAATGATTTATGGTAAAATAGTCTCATGAGATTGGACAAGTGTATGGAGGCGGCTCGGATTGGCTCCCGTAAGCAGGTGAAAAAATTATTTAAGTCCCAACAGATTGTCATCGATGGTCAACCCGCTCAAAGCCTAAGCCAGATTGTTGACCCAGAGTTGCAAACTATTCATGTCTCTGGTAAAAAAGTTGCATTAGAAGGTTCTGCCTATTATTTACTTCACAAACCAGCAGGAGTCGTTTCAGCTGTGAGGGATAAAGAACACCAAACTGTCATCGACTTGATTTCTCCACAAGATAGTAGGGAAGGGCTCTATCCCGTTGGTCGTTTAGACCGTGATACGGAAGGACTAGTCCTTATCACCAATAATGGTCCGCTCGGCTACCGGATGCTCCATCCCAGCCATCATGTGGACAAGATTTATCATGTTGAGGTAAATGGATTTTTGGCAGATGATGCGCCAGCATTTTTTGCATCAGGCATTGCATTCTTGGACGGAACACGTTGTCAGCCAGCGGAATTGACGATATTGGCAGCTTCTTTGGACCATAGCAGAGCGATCATCAAGCTGGCTGAAGGCAAATTTCACCAGGTTAAGAAGATGTTTTTAGCCTATGGTCTCAAGGTCACCTATCTTAAACGCATCTCTTTTGGAGGATTTGAGCTCGGGGATTTGGAACGAGGTGCGTACAGACAACTCAGTCCAAATGAAATGGAACATTTGTTAACTTATTTTGATGAAGGGAGGAAATGAGAATGAGCATTTACGATATTACAGTTCAAAAACAAGATGGCACAGACCAGTCCATGCAAGATTTTCAGGGTCAGGTTCTTTTAGTAGTCAATACGGCGCCAGGTTGTGGGTTGGCACCTCAATATGAAGAATTACAAGAGTTATATGATACTTATAAAGACCAAGGTTTTGTCGTGCTAGACTTTCCATGTAATCAATTTTTAAATCAGGCTCCCGGTTCTAATGAAGAAATCAATCAGACCTGCAGTTTGAATTATGGTACAACTTTTCCTCGTTTTGCAAAAATTGCTGTAAATGGAGCTGAAGCCAGTCCACTATATCGCTATCTCAAGAAAGAAAAATCTACCTTATTTGGCGGTCGAATTGAGTGGAATTTTACAAAGTTTTTGGTCGATAGACAAGGGCGCGTGGTCAAACGGTATTTACCAACGACTAGTCCATTAAAACTTAAAGAGGATATTGAACTTTACCTAGAAAAATAACAAGAAGGCTGGATTCATCTAGCCTTCTTGTTTTAGTAACCACAGAAAATAGGGAGCGCCGATAAGGGAAACGATGATACCAGTTGGAATGCCAGTTCCAACAAGTAGTACACGGCCAATTGTATCAGCAATGAGAAGTATGAGACTCCCGACAATCATGCTAGCAGGTATGATGATTCGATGATCATTTCCCAACCACTTTCGTACGATATGACCAGCGATGAGGCCAACAAAAGTAATATTTCCCACCAAAATGACACTGAGGGAAGCAAGAGCAGTAGCCAATATCAAGACGATCCTTCTTTCGCGTTGTAAGTGGAGTCCCAAAGCCATGGCTGTCTGGTCATTGAGATTCATAATATTGAGGGAACGACAGCGACTGTATGTTACTAGCCAAACTATGAGAAGAAGTGGAGTATAGATGGCGATAGTCTTCCAATCTCCACCATTTACTCGACCGCTGAGCCACTGGACGATGTATTCCATTTTGAAATCATCCAAGCGACTAATTAGACTGACCATGATGCCAGATAACATGCTTGAGATACCGACCCCAGTGATAATCAAGCGGGTTGGATGGATACCATATAGTTTCTTGCGAGCAATCCAGTAAACGAGAAAAATAGTTAATCCGCCTCCTATCATGGCAAATAGTGGCAATGTATCTAATAAGGTTGAGCTGATTGTTGATGAAAGGCCAACAAAGAGTGCTACAACAAGACCAGCTCCAGCATTAATTCCCAATATGCCAGAATCAGCCAGAGGATTTCGAGTTAATGTTTGCAACAAGAGTCCAGCTAAAGCGAGGGAAGCCCCTCCAATCATTGAGGCAAATATTCTCGGTAAACGAATTCTACCAATGATAAGGAGAGTTGAGGAGCTGGCTCGTCCACTGACGACATCCATCACATCTGAAAAGGATGAGTTGGCGTATCCTATTGATAAGGAGATGAGAAAACCAGCAGAAAGGAGGATGAAGAGGAATGAAAAAATCTTAAGATAGTTATGACGTCTTATCAAAGGTGTTTCTCCTTTCGAATCAACCATAGGAAACAAGGTAAGCCGATGATACTGATTACTGCACTAATAGGTGTTTCAGCAGGTGGGTTGATTGAACGACAAACCAAGTCTACCCAGATCAGGAAACTAGCTCCAGCAAAAGCTGTTAAAGGTAAGAGCATTTTGTAATTTTTTCCTGTAAACATGCGGATAAAATGTGGAATGATGAGCCCAACAAATGAGAGGGAACCTACCAGTGCCACTGCAGCAGCTGAGAGCAAAAGGACGATACCCAACAATACCATGGTCATTAGTGCAGTTCGTTGCCCAAGATTTTTAGCAACAGTCTCGTTAAGACTCAGGATGGTCAGCTGATGTGAAAAGAGTTGGGCAAGGATGAGGCCAACAATGATAAGTGGACCGATAATAGCTAACATTTCCCAATTGACCTGTACTAACCCCCCTGCTTGCCAACCGATGACAGCTGTTGATAGATCGAAATAGATGGTAATGGCCTGCCCTATTGCGGAAAATAAGCTGGCTACCATTGCACCCGACAAAATCAAACGGAGTTGATTATAGCCTTTTTGCACTTGATAAGACAGACCGAAGACTAGACCAGCTGCTAGGCAAGAGCCTAGTAAACAGATCACTAAAATTTGACTGTAATGCAAGCTACCAAAAATAGCATAGCCAAGGATGAGGGCGAGGCCTGCTCCAGCATTGATTCCTAATAAGCCAGGATCTGCGATTACATTTCGCGTTATTCCCTGCATCATCGCTCCTGCTTGAGCCATAGCAGCTCCAACCAAGATGGCAGCCACCATTCGAGGCAATCGTAAATCAATGACAACATCCTGTACAGGTGAATCTGTCATCGGATGGCGTAGTGTTTCTACGAGTTGCTGATGACTGTAAGAAATAGCACCAAATCGTAAACTCAAATAGGCACCGATTAGGAAAAGCAGGCTAATGATGAAAAAAATAAGAAGAGGCTGGACTAGATATCCAGTTCCTCTCCTTGAAGAATGAGAACGTATTACTCTATTCATAGTTCATTCCTTTTACTGAATCTCTTTTAATGCAGAGACAAAGGCGTCTATTTGCAAATCAAGTGACATAGGATCTGAGAAGTAGAAGAGGTTATAATCTACCTCAAGGATATGCCCATTTTTCACAGCTGGTAAATTTTTCCAAATGTCGCTTTCTTTTAGCGATGATGCCGCGTCTTTGGTTGTTTCATTAACATTGACCAGGAGGTAGTCACCAACATAGTCTGGTAGGGCTTCTTGCGAAATACCAAACCAGCCATCTTTATTGATAACATCTTCTTGGACTTTAGCAGGAGCAGCGAAACCAAGCGCTCTGTAAACCAATTCACCACCACGGCCAAAGTTGTTTCCGTAGAGGAAGATATTTTTATCAAAGAAGTCCATCACTGTAAATGTCGCACTTGTATCTACAACTCCACTGAGTTCTTCCTTGGCTGCGGCAACTTTTTTATCCCACTGGTCAAGCCAAGCTTGAGCCTCTTTTTCTTTTCCGAAAATTTGTCCCACATCCGTCAGCATTTTCAGGTAATCACTCTTTCCATAGGTGATTTCAATAACTGGCGCGATTTCTTTTAGTGTTTCTATGTTGTCATCACCAGCAAAAACAAGGATAAGGTCTGGATTTTGAGCAGCGATAGCTTCTGTATCTGCTGTTGTTAATAATGGTAGGTCTTTTAATTGGTCACCAAATGCAGGGCTGTCTTTTTCTAGATCCAGACTATAACTGGAAACCTTGATCCCCAATTGCAGGAGATAGCCTGTGTAAGAATAGGCAAAGTTAACAACTTTCTTAGGATTTTTTGGAATATCTCCATAGTAGGTAATGCCTTCAATTTCAGGCATGCTAGACAATTCTACGTCTGTTGAAGAGGAAGAGGTAGAACAAGCTGTTAAGAAAACCAGCCCAACAAATAAACTAAAAATAGCTAAAAACTTTTTCATTTTTTCTCCTTATTATTTTTTTAAATCGTAAGTTAGTAAAATAGGATACTCTTGACCAGGAGCCTGTATTAATTGAGGCTCGATGTTGAAAATATCACTCAGTATCTCAGTAGTCATGATACTGGACACGGATCCATTGTAGCGAATATTTCCCTCTTTCATGGCAATCATGTGGTCTGAAAAACGAGCGGATAAATTAACATCATGGAGAACCATCACAATGGTTTTCTGTTGGCTCAGGTTGAGGTCTTTCAAGAGCTCTAAAACTTCCAATTGATGATTGAGGTCAAGATAGGTCGTTGGCTCATCTAAGAAAATGGTATTGGTATCTTGGGCAAGAGCCATGGCAATCCAAACTCGTTGTCTCTGTCCACCAGATAAATCATCAACGGGAAACCTGGCGAAAGGAGCGGTTTGGGTCGCTTCTAGAGCCCAGTTGATCTTCTGCCTATCCTGATCGGTGAGATAGCCGAGTCCATTTTGATGGGGATAGCGCCCATAAGAGACCAATTCATAGACAGAAATCCCTTCTGTCGCTTCCAATACCTGAGGAAGTAGGGCAAGTTTTTTTGCAACTTCTTTAGTTGGTAATTGGGCAATGGCTTGACCATCTAAATAGATAGCTCCTTCTTGAAGTGGAAGTATCCGAGTCAATGCCTTGAGTAAAGTGGACTTTCCACAACCGTTGGCGCCAATAATAGTGGTTATTTTTCCACTGGGAATTCTGGTGGATAGTTTTTCTATGATCACTCGATCATCATATGCCACTTGGATGTTTTCTGCTTGAATGGAAGACACATATTTCTCCTTTCCGATTGTATAGTCGAGTGAATAAGCTGTCAGATAAGGAACGGATGTCCAGGTAGCTAGAACAGCCTAAAGGCTGTTCTAGGTTGGAAATAAGACTTGAGAAACAAGTCACTTTCGTAGAGTAAGGCAAGACTAGAGTGACAATCTTTCAAAGCTCATTCAAATGACTGATATTGCGCGTTAAAAAAACGGTATGACTTGTATTATATCAAAAAAAGTCTTCAAAACAAAGAGTTTTCTGAAAATTTTAATTTAATAAGAATCGTTATAAAAAACCCTTGTCGGCAACGAACGACAAGGGTGGAAACTATAAGTATTTTTTGGCGATTTCTAAATCACCATCATAAGTTGTTTTTTTACCGTTCACAATCTGGTAGGCATCGGCCCCTTTACCGGCTATAATAACAGCATCTTGTGATGAACTGGTTTGTCCCATCGCGGTACGGATAGCTTCTTCGCGGTCCAAGATAAAGGTGCTCGGACGTGTCATATATGAACGAATTTGCTCAGCAATAGTAGCTGGGTCTTCATGATTGGGATCGTCAGCTGTTAGAAGAACATCAACCTGTGGATAGTCATTAAGTAGAAGGCCGAAGTCTTTACGGCGACTTTCTCCCTTATTACCTGGGGCGCCTAAAATCAGGATGACCTTTCCTGATTGATGTGTGAGGACGACATCAAGCAGTTTTTTTACGCTATCGCCATTGTGAGCGTAGTCAACGAAGACTTTAGCCCCGTTTTGCTGGGTCAGGACTTCCATGCGACCAGGGACATTGGTCTGGGCAATCCCAGTTTGAATATCTTCTAGGCTTGCACCTAAGCGAAGACAAGCTAGTCCAGCAGCGATGGCATTCTCTTGGTTGAAATGACCAATGAGCTGAATAGCGTAGTGCCCAGCTAATTTCCCAGTCACTGTGAAGTCGAATCCTGCTGACTGGGTAATTTCATTCTCAGAAGACGGGCCATAGAAGTCATGGTCTTTGGACATCACTTGGTCTCTCACGACTTCAAAATGATCCATTCCAGCGTTGACAATAACCGCTCTGCTATTGTCCATCAAAAGACGCTTATGATAGAAATAGTCTTCAAAGGTCGGATGCTCAATGGGACCGATATGGTCAGGACTAATGTTGAGGAAGACGCCTACGTCAAAAGTAAGGCCATAAACACGCTTGACAAGATAGGCTTGGCTAGAGACTTCCATTACAAGGTGAGTCATACCATTTTTGACTGCCTCCGCTATCATGGCAAAGAGGTCCAGACTTTCAGGTGTGGTCAGTGTTGATTTGAAAAAGGTCTCCCCATCCAGTGTTGTATTCATAGTTGACAGCATGGCAGGTTTATGACTCTGTTTGAGAATATTATAGGCAAAATAAGCTGCGGTTGTTTTGCCTTTGGTGCCTGTGAATGCCAGGAGTTTGAGCTGGTTCTGTGGGTTACCGTGAAATTCCATTGCAATCAGACTCATGGCTTGTTTGATGTCTTTAACAAGAATGACTGGAATGCTGACTTCGTAGTCTATTTCTGATACATAGTAGGCCAAGCCATTTTCAATTGCTTTTTCTAAAAATTCCTTTTTAAAGGCTAAGCCCTTGGCGAAGAAAAGGGTTGTTGGACTTACGGTTCGACTGTCATAACTCAAAGCGTCGAATTCAATATCTGTAGGCTCATTCCTTGTAATCGAACGAAAATTTGCATCTGTCTTTAAAATTTCAATTATACGGTCAAATGTTATCATGCTTCTATTGTAAACTTATGAAAGGAATTTGACAAGTGCGGGGGAAGACAACTCATCTAACAATTAGGAATATGATTTTGCTAGTGATTGCGGATTCATTCATTTACTAAATAAAAATAAAGAAACAACCCATAATGGTTGAAAAAACGAACCAGATAGCTAATTGCCAATTTTTAACAAGATTATAGCTAGGGCGGAAAAAAGCATTATAATATTGAATTGGTAGTAATAGGAGCAATAGCACACCGATTGGACTACGGTCAAATTGCTTTACTGTCACTATTGACCAAACAAGTGCATGATAAAAATAAAAGTTTCTATAATACTGTAATACTGTAATACTGTTGATTGAATGAGTTAAACATTGTAAAATCTGCTTCTGATAGTCTAAACTTACTATTATTGTAAATTATTTATAAGCAAAAACCAATAATAAATAGGTTGATATAGTTCTTACTTATACCATTTGTTAAAAAAATTATATAAGTCATTTTGGATATTTTTTTAACAAAAGTAGACTATTCATGCTAGACTATTTAATAAGTTAGATTGGAGATTTCGTTATGACAGATTATAAGATAGATACGATTTTAGCCCATGCAGGTATTAACAATGATGAGAAAACAGGTGCCTTGATTTCTCCTATTCACCTTTCGACCACTTATCAGCACCCTGAGTTTGGTCACTCGACCGGTTTTGACTATACGAGAACTAAGAACCCGACACGCGCCAGTTTGGAAGCGACCTTGGCAGCGATTGAAAAAGCAGATTATGCCCTTGCGACGAGTTCAGGCATGGCTGCGCTTGTCTTGCTTTTTAATGGTTTCCCTGTTGGAAGCCAGGTAGTTGCGGCGCGTGATTTGTACGGTGGCTCATTCCGCTGGTTCAACGAGCAGGAAAGTCTAGGCAGATTTCAGTTTACCTATGCGAATAGTGAAGTGGAGCTGATTGCAGCAATCACAGACCAGACGGACTATGTTTATTTGGAAACTCCAACTAATCCCTTGATGGTGGAGTTTGACATCGCTAAGGTTTCGGCTATCGCCCATGCCAAAGGTGCCAAGGTGATTGTCGATAACACTTTTTATAGCCCTATTTATCAAAATCCTCTTGAATTGGGTGCGGATGTTGTTCTACATTCGGCGACAAAATATTTGTCAGGTCATAATGATGTCTTGGCTGGTGCTTTAATGACTAATGATCAGGACCTATATGATAAGCTTTTCTATGATCAAAACACAACTGGTCCAACTCTTTCACCACTGGATTCTTATTTACTCATGCGTGGTTTGAAAACTCTTTCGCTTCGAATGGAGCGGGCGACTCAAAATGCTCAGAAAATTGTTGCCTTTTTGAAGAAGAGTCCTGCAGTCAAGCAAGTATATTACACAGGTAAAGGTGGAATGATTTCATTGAAGGTGGTTGATGAGAGCAAGATTCCACATATTCTAAATACCTTGAAAATCTTTACATTTGCGGAAAGCTTGGGTGGGGTAGAAAGTTTGATTACTTATCCAGCTACACAAACTCACGCAGACATTCCAGTGGAAACCCGTCATTCTTACGGTTTGACAGATGATCTGCTTCGCTTGTCTATCGGTATTGAGGATGCGGATGATTTGATTGCCGACTTGGAAGTAGCCTTGGAGGGATAAGATGACCAGATATGATTTTACTAGTAAACCAAATCGCTTAACGCACCATGCTGAAAAATGGAAAAAAGTGGAGGCTGATCCGGAACTCCTACCTTTATGGATTGCGGATATGGACTTTGAGCCACTTCCAGAAATTCGCCAAGTAATCCGTGACTATGCAGATCATCACATTTTTGGTTATCCCTATGCTAGCGACAGCCTTTATCAGTCTATTATTGACTGGGAAGATAGACAGCATGGCTACAAGATTGAAAGAGAGTCCATCCTGCTCATCGAAGGTGTTGTTCCTGCCTTAACTGTGGCTATTCAATCTTTGACAGAAGAAGGGGATGCAGTCCTAATTAACACGCCAGTCTACCCATCCTTTGCACGGACTGTCAAATTAAACAATCGCCAGCTTGTTACCAATTCACTTGTAGAAGTGGATGGTGTTTTTAGGATTGATTTTGACCAGCTTGAAAAGGACATTGTAGAGAATCAAGTGAAACTCTATATTTTCTGTAATCCACACAATCCAGGTGGTAGGGTTTGGAGCAAGGAAGAACTCTTAGCTATTGGACGTCTCTGTCAGAAACATGGCGTCGTTCTTGTATCAGATGAAATTCATCAAGATCTGACTTTATATGGTCACAAACATGATACCTTTAATACGGTAGATGAAAATTTCAAAGATTTTTCAATTATCTTATCATCTGCAACTAAAACATTTAACATTGCTGGAACGAAAAATAGCTTTGCTATTATTGAAAATCCAAGCATCCGCAAGACTTTTGCTAAGCGTCAATTGGCAAACAATCAGCATGAAGTTCCAACAATTGGTTTGTTAACCACAGAAGCCGCCTTCACTTATGGAGATGAGTGGTTGACAGAGTTAAAAAATGTTTTAGAAAAAAATATTGACTATGTTGAAGAGTATTTGACTTCCCATACTCGGATCAAGGTCATGAAGCCCCAGGGAACCTACCTTATCTGGCTTGATTTTTCTGACTATCAGCTGGAACATGACCAATTGTTCGAATTGTTGCAACATCAGGCAAAATTGATTTTGAACGATGGTTTAAGCTTTGGTAAAGAGGGTAAACATCATGCGCGTCTAAATGCGGCAGCTCCATTTGATGTCATTGAAGAGGCCTGTCAACGACTTAGAAACGTTTTTGGATAAAGAAATAAGGACTAGGTGGAGTAAAATCACCTAATCCTTATTTTTTTGTGCTTTTCGAAATTCTGTCGGGCTCATGTGAAAATAATTTTTAAAGGCCGCACTGAAGGTGAGAGGATCTTGGTAGCCGACAGAATAGGAAATTTCAGTGATACTCCTAGAAGCATCTTCTAAGAGTTGACAAGAACGATTCATTTTTACTTGTAAAATATAATCTTTGATAGAATAGCCTGTTTCCTGCTTAAAAATCTTATAGAGATAACTTCGGCTCAAGGCCAAATAGTCCGCTATTTCAGAGACCTTAATTGGATGCGCATAGTGGCTATGTATCATTTTGATGGCCTGCTGAACATAATATTTGGTTTGTGTTTCGGGTTTCATCAGCGTTTCACTTGGAAATTCCTCGATGAGCGTAGCCAAGAGTTGATTGAGGTAGCCAATTAAGACTAGTTCAGTGATAGAGGGGATGGGATGCATCTGAACATGGTTAATCTGATGCATATAGTCTAGAATTGGGGACGCTAGAGTGGAGTGGAGATAGTAGTTTTCTAGCAGTTGACTTTGATTCAGGAGGTCTTTTGCTCGTGAACCACTAAAACCAACCCATAAATAGGTCCACGGATCTATATCGTCAGCTTGATAGAAAATGGAAACATCCTTTGCCAGAATAAACAAATCACCTGCTGATAGATAAATTGTTTTTCCGTCAACAAGAATTTTCCCTTTTCCTTTTGTAATAAAATGCAGGACAAAATTATCACGGATAGTAGGACCGAAGGAATAGCCCTTGTCACATTGTTCGCCACCGTAATGGTCTACATTTAGGTCAAAATTATGACTATCCAATTCATTATAGATGTTTAGAATATTCATTTCAATCCTCCTAGGAAACATTATAACATGTTTTAAATACAAAAGGCTATTAAATAAAGCGTTTACATTTTGTACAATAAGACCATAAAGAAGAAATGAGGGAGATGAATGTGATTGAGATTGATGAAATAAAACAGATTTTTCACCTGAAAACAAGAGAATTCTCTTATATCATTCAAGTATTAAAAACTGGTGATTTGGTTCATCGTTATTTTGGGAAAAAAATCGAAAAATTTAGTGATGGAAACAAAATAACATATTTAGATCGAGCGTTTTCTCCTAGTCCAATTACTGGAGATAGGACATTTTCGTTGGATGTCCTCCCACTCGAATACTCTAGCAGTGGTATGGGAGATTTTAGGACTACTGCATTAGATGTTCGAAATGAATTTGGAACATCCCTAGATTTAAAATTTAAATCGTATAGAACCTATAAAGGAAAAAAAGAGTTAAATGGTTTACCAGCAAGTTTTGGAAATCAAGAAGAAGTAGAGAGTCTTGAAATTGATCTTTATGATCAGTTGACAGATGTTACTGTAACACTTCAGTATTCTGTTTTTGAAGAAGCCTCCTATCTCGCACGGTCAGCTACAATTCAAACTGGCAAATATCCATGTAAACTAGAGAAGGCCTTATCTGCAACGGTAGATTTTCCACATCAAGATTTCATTGTTCACAGCTTGACTGGACGTTATGCTTATGAAAAAGAGTGGACACAGACCCCACTGACAAAAGGTCAGTATTCGATTGGTAGCATTCGAGGTGCCTCAAGTCACTCAAGAACACCTTTCTTAGCACTTGCCTCACCCGATGCAGGTGAGGACAAGGGCGATGTATATGCAGCTCACCTTGTCTATAGTGGCAACTTTTCAGCCTTTGTCGAAACGACAGCCATGGAAACCTGTCGTTTGGGACTAGGATTGGAAAGTCACTATTTCTCATGGCAAATGGATAAGGATGACCGGTTTCAAACCCCAGAAGTTCTCTTATCATATACTGATAAAGGATTTACTGGCATGACACAAAATAGTCATCACTTTATTACAAAACACCTCATTCGATCATCGTTTGTAAACAAACCAAGACCTGTTTTAATCAACAACTGGGAAGCGACCTATTTTGAATTTACAGAAGAAAAGATTTTACAGTTAGCTCAGGTTGCAAGTCGAGCTGGTATTGAATTGTTTGTTCTGGATGATGGTTGGTTTGGTAAACGAAACAATGATGAAAGTTCATTGGGCGATTGGAAAGTCAATTTGGATAAGTTGCCAAATGGTTTGAATGGTTTAGCAGAGCGAATAAATGAGCTTGGCATGAAATTCGGACTGTGGTTTGAACCAGAGATGATTTCTATTAATAGCGATCTTTATCGTGAGCATCCTGATTGGGCAATTCACATAGAAGGACGCTTACCAATCTACAGCCGAGAACAATTAGTTTTGGATTTGACCAAGCAGGAAGTCTGTGACTACATCATTGATAGCGTCTCTTCGATATTAGAATCAGCCAACATTACTTATGTAAAATGGGATATGAACCGTAATATCACCAATATCCCTGAAAGTTTAGCAAATGACCAGCGTTTTGAGTTTCACCATCGTTACATGCTAGGTCTGTACCGTGTATTAGACCACCTTACCAAGCGGTTCCCAGAAATTCTTTTCGAATCCTGTGCAGGCGGTGGAGGTCGTAATGATTTGGGAATCATGTATTACATGCCGCAAGCTTGGGCAAGTGATGATACAGATGCGATTGAGCGCTTATCTATTCAAGAAGGTACTAGTTTGATTTATCCCCCGTCCTCAATTGGCGCACACGTTTCTGCCGTTCCGAACCATCAGGTTGGTCGGATCACACCTCTTGCTACACGAGGCAATGTGGCTATGATGGGAGGAGCATTTGGTTACGAGCTAGATTTAACGAAACTTTCGGAAAAGGAATTGGATGAAATCAGTCAGCAAATCGAAACCTATCACTCCATTCGTGAAACTATACAATTCGGTCAGCTCTACCGTCTGAAAAAGACGAGCAATACCTGGGCTGCCAATTATGTTAGTCAAGATAAGAATCAAGCGGTCTTTACATTTATAAAAATTCTTGCCAAGCCAGAAGCGCCTTTGCTTCATGTTCGGTTGAAGGGGCTAGACCCAGATGCCTTGTATGAATGCCCTCAATTAGGAGAAACATTCTACGGAGATGAATTGATGAACATTGGTCTCATAATGCCACATGTTCAACAAGATTATTTTAGTGTACAATATATTTTTAACAAAATCTAGGAGGATTTTATAATGAAAATGAAAACATTTTTAAAATGTGCATCAGTGTGTGCTTTTGCTAGCTTCTTGGTTGCTTGTGGGAATGCAAGTAATAGCGATAAGGTAGAAATTGAATATTTCTCACAAAAACCTGAAATGCAAGCGACTCTGCAAGAAATGATTGAGGATTTTGAAAAAGAAAATCCTACGATTGACGTTAAATTTTCGAATGTACCAGATCCAGGAACTGTTCTGAAAACCCGTATGGCAAATAACGAAGCGCCAGATGTCATCAATATTTATCCACAAAATGCGGACTTCAAAGCATATGCAGCGGATGGTCGTTTCCTAGAAATTGGTGATGATGCAGGTCTCGGTCATCTAAAAGATGGTGCTGTAACGCCTTATCTTGTTAATGAAAAAAATTACACCCTTCCTTTGACAGCTAATGCTTATGGTATTTACTATAATAAAGATAAGTTCAAAGAATTGGGTCTTGAAGTTCCAACTACCTATGCAGAATTAGTAGCTTTGGTAGACAAAATCAAGGCTGATAGCAGTGCAGCACCGTTTGCTCTTTCATTGAAAGATGCTTGGTCATTGAATGGCTACCATCAGTTAGCTTGGGTAACTGTTGCGGGTGGATTTGATGGTGCTGAAGATATTCTGATCCGCAGTGCAAAGGGAGCAATTGAAGATGACGCTACAACAAAAGCTGTCTTAGAACGCTTGGAACTGTTGAAAGATAATGGTCAAAAAGGTGCAACTGGCGCGCTCTATGCAGATGCAGTGGCAGCTTTTGCGGCAGGAGATGCTCTCATGCTTCCACAAGGTACATGGGCAGCTACAGCTGTTAACCAACAAGAACCAGAATTTGAATATGGTATGTTTACCTTCCCTGGTGATAAAGAAGGTGGCGACTATACCATCGGTGCAGCAGACCTTGCTCTTTCAATTTCTGCTGATACAGAGCACCCAGAAGAATCTAAAAAATTATTAGAATACCTCTCACGTCCAGAAGTGATGCAAAAATACTATGATGTAGATGGCTCACCAACTTCAGTTGAAGGAGTAGACACTGAAGGCAAGTTTGAAGAAACTGCTGGAGTGACACAATATGCCTTCACTGACAAACACGTAGTTTGGTTGCAATCTGAATGGGAATCAGAAGAAGAGTTTTGGAATATCACAGTTGAAATGGTTAAAAATCCAAATTCAGCAGAATATGTGAAAAAATTGAACGCATTCTTTGATCCAATGAAGTAATGAACAATAAAAAAGGTTACCTAGTAACGATATTTTCGTTCTACTAGGTAGCCATTATTTTAAAATGTTGTGGAGCGCTTAATCAATTTCGGAGCAATCTCGCGATGTTGGATAGGTGAAATAATTTCTTTCTTTCGTTCTTCTATTTGTTGGCTCAAAACTTCTAAAGCTGTGTGAGAAATAGCCTTTAAATCTTGTCTGATAGTTGTCAATGGAATAATTGTTTCCGATGCAATCGGAGAATCATCAAATCCTACAATACGATAATCTTCAGGGAAATGACCATATTTTTGGAATAGGATATTGACAAAGATAGAGGCATAGGTATCGTTAGCAAAGAAAATTCCTTTGCGCTTACCTTGATAGTTAGCCTCAATCGTCTCAAAATGGTGCTGTAATTCAGTTTGAATCTGATTGTAAGAACTACCTAGGTCAGTTGCAAAGATTCTGTATTCTACATCACTGTCCTGACACATTGTTTCGAAACCTTTGACTCGATTATAGGCAGGTATATTTTCTTTCAATTTCCCATTAATATGGATAAGTATATCACAGTTATTCTTGATTAAAGAACCTGTAGCTTGAATGGCTCCGAGATAGTTGTCGGTTTCAATGCTAGAAATATATTGTGATTCGCGCTCAATTGAAACCACAGGAACATTGTAACCGGCTAATTCTTCAGAAGTAATGGTATGACTTAAAACAATCAATCCTTCGATATTATAAGCCAATAATTCTTGGATATACTCTCGTTCGGTCTCAATATTGTCATCACCGATGAAAACTAAGAATTTGTAATTATTTTTTTTATAGGTAGCTAATATTTCTTCTAAAATGGCCGCATAAAAGTGGAGAAATAGATTTGGTATGATAATACCTATGAACTCCGTTTTGCCTTTGGCTAATACTTTTGCAAGTTTATTTTCTTGGTAACCCAGTTCAATTAATGCTCTTTCAATCTTTTGTTTGCTGGCATCTGTTAATGAATCGGGATTATTAAAATATCGTGATATGGTTGTCTTTGAAAAATTTGTATGTTTTGCAATATCCGCAAATGTAACCTTTTGTCGCTTCATTTGAAAACCCTTTCCTGTTTTCAGTATTATATAGTGAAAATCGCTATGTGTCAATCTTTTTTCAATTTAGAAAAATATTTTTGAAAGCGCTTGACAATCATAAACTAAAAGGGTAGAATACTAGCAAGTAACCGGTTACATTACTAACAACATCCGGAGGTGAAGGATGCAAGACTTGAAAAAGGCTAGAGATTATGTTTCCCAGCATCATGTTGCTTCGGATACAAGGCCACGATTTCATGTTAGCCCACCTATTGGTTGGCTAAATGATCCGAATGGACTTTCAGAATTTCAGGGTAAAGTCCATCTATTTTATCAGTATCATCCTTATGATATCAAGTGGGGGCCCATGCACTGGGGACACCAAGTGACGGAAGACATGGTAGTTTGGAAAGATTTGCCCGTGGCTCTAGCACCCGACCAATGGTATGACCAGGAAGGATGCTTTTCAGGAAGTGCAGTGGAGCACGAAGGAAAACACTATCTAATTTATACAGGGGTTCGAAAACAAGAAAATAGTAGTGGGCAGATTGAAGCTGTTCAAGACCAATGTTTAGCAGTTGGAGATGGAGTTGATTATAAAAAAGTTAATTTGAATCCAGTATTGACAGGAAATCTACTGCCTGACGGTTTTAGTAGAGAACATTTTCGTGATCCAAAAGTTTGGAAAGCAGATGGACGATACAATCTGGTTGCCGGAAACTTGGATACAGATGGGCGTGGTCAAATCCAACTATTTTCAAGTCAGAATTTACAAGAATGGTCCTATATGGGAGTACTTGCGAGCGACGATACAGGAGAGTATGGTAGCATGTGGGAGTGCCCGGACTTTTTTGAAATTGATGATCAATCCGTTCTAATCTGCTCACCTCAACACATGAAAGCTAAAGACTTAGAATTCCATAATGGTCACAATTCAGTCTATTTTATTGGAAATTATGACAGAGAAAATCATAAATTTGATAAAGGTGAAGGAAAATCTCTTGATTATGGTTTGGATTTTTATGCACCACAAACGTGTCGTCTGAGTGATGGGAGACAGATTCTTATTGGATGGATGAAATCGTGGAATTCGATTTCTGATTTAGAAAATTTAGAGTGGCAGGCTATGATGACTCTTCCGAGAGAGCTTAGCTTAGAAGATGGTAAGCTCATCCAGCAACCGATTCGGGAACTAGAGGCTTATCGTCAAAATAAACTTCAATTTTCAACCACCATTGATGGAGCCTATCAAGAACCAGATTTGAAAGGTAGATTTATTGATTTACAGCTCAGTTTGGCTGGTAAAGAATGGACAACATTCCAAATTGATCTAGCTTGCAATGATGACTTATATACCAGTTTTAAATTTACTCGGCTGACTGATACGCTAGAAGTTGATCGAACCTATTCTGGGCTTAGATTAGATCAGAATTGTTTCAGAAAAGTAGCAGTAGACCTCCAAGATTCAATCACCTGTCGCTTTATTTTGGATAGTCATTCCATTGAATTGTTTATCAATGGAGGGAAGCAAGTGTTCAGTATGGAGATTGAAACACCACTTGAAGCAGATGGCATTCGTTTCCAGAGTCAAGGATTAGTTACATTAGCAGTTGAAAATTATGATATTATTACTAAATGACCTAGTTATAGAGGGAGAAAGAAAATGAAATTTACAACATTCGTTAAAAGTGCATCTGTGATTGCTTTTGCTAGTTTGCTAGCAGCATGTGGGAATGGCTCGGCGGGGTCTAGCGATAAAGTCGAACTAGAATATTTCTCACAAAAACCAGAGATGCAAGCGACCTTGCAAGAAATTATTACTGATTTTGAAAAGGCCAATCCAGACATTAGTATTAAATTTTCCAGTGTACCAGATGCAGAAACCATCTTGAAAACTCGTATGGCCAACAATGAAGATCCAGATATTATCAATGTCTATCCGGTTGCGGCAGATTTTGATGCTTGGGCAAAAGATGGTCGTTTCCTAGAACTCGGAGAGGATGCTGGAGTTGGCAATTTGAAAGAGGGAGCAGCAGAAATCTATGCTGTTGACAATAAAATTTATTCTCTCCCATTGAACACCAATGTCTATGGCATCTATTATAACAAGGCTAAATTTAAAGAATTAGGCCTAGAAGTGCCAAAAACGACTGCTGAATTTGAAAAATTAGTAGCGACGATTAAAGACAAGGGTGAAACACCATTTGCGTTGTCTTTGGCTGATTCTTGGTCACTAAATGGATTCCATCAGTTGGCATGGGTGAGCGCGGCAGGAGGTTATGACCAAGCTCAAGATATCCTAGTTCGGAGTGGCAAAGGTAGTATCACAGCTGACAATCCAGCAACGCAAGCAGTTGTTAAATCCTTCGAATTATTACATGACAATGGTCAATCAGGATTTTCTGGAGCTAAGTATGCCGATGCTGTCGCAGCATTTGGAGATGGCAAAGCTCTCATGATGCCACAAGGTAGCTGGGCTGCTGCAGTCATCAATCAACAGAATGCTGATTTGGATTACGGTATCTTTGCCTTTCCTGGAGAAAAAGAAGGGGATGATGTGACTATCGGTGGTGCCGACTTAGCTTTGTCGATCAGTGCCAAGACGGAACACCCAGAAGAAGCTAAAAAGTTCCTCGCTTATATGTCCAGCAAAGAAGTCATGCAAAAATATTATGATGTAGACGGTTCGCCAACTTCTGTCGAGGGAGTTGAAACAGAAGGGAAGTTCCCAGAAATTGAAGGAGTTGCCCAATATGCCTTTACTGATAAGCAAATTGCATGGTTGCATAAAGAATGGACATCGCAAAATGATTTCTGGACCATCGCTGTAGAAACAACCAAAGATCCAAAGGCAGATAAGCTTGCGGACGAATTGAATGCTTTCTTTGACCCAATGAAGTAAGTAATACATAGCAACTATAAACGATGTAAGAGCGGATTTCGCTTCTTACCCTTATAGTTGTTCCAATTCAGCTTTATCTCGAAGCCCCCTAAATTCAGATGGAGCTGAGTTGC
This sequence comes from Streptococcus sp. VTCC 12886, assembly GCF_049893425.1. Classification (NCBI taxonomy): domain Bacteria; kingdom Bacillati; phylum Bacillota; class Bacilli; order Lactobacillales; family Streptococcaceae; genus Streptococcus; species Streptococcus sp. VTCC 12886. The sequence goes on from NZ_JBMVJB010000022.1 coordinate 22,122, forward strand.
AACAACTATAACAAACGCTAAAAGGAGTACCATGATGAATCAAAAAGGATTTGTTGCAAAATACTGGCCCTATCTATTTGTGGCGGTACCGATTGGATTACAGTTAATCTTTTTCTTCTATCCGCTGTTTACAGGGATTTACTATAGTCTAACAGACTGGAATGGATTAACCTCTGATTTTGACCTCATTGGTTTTCACAATTATCTGGATATTTTAAAAAATCCTGATTTTTACACATCAATGACCTTCACGATTATCTTCACCATTGGTTTGGTCATTGGTGAGATAGTGATTGGGATTTGGTTGGCCACCCTGCTCAATCGTAAGATTAAAGCAGTTGGTTTCTTTAGAACCTGGTATTTCTTCCCAGCTGTCTTGTCAACTGTTACTTTGGGTTTGATTTTTGTTCAGCTCTTTAACTATGGTTTTACTCAAATTGGTGAAGTCTTAAATATTGATTGGTTGAAGGAAAACTTGTTAGTGAATGAGAAAACTGTTATTCCTTCTGTCTTATTTGTTGCTTTGTGGCAAGGATTAGCCATGCCGGTCATCATTTTCTTGTCTGGTTTACAAAGTATACCAGTAGATGTCAAAGAAGCAGCAACGATTGACGGGGCAACTCGGTCTCAACAATTCTTTAATATTGAACTTCCATTTTTACTACCTTCCATTAGTATGGTCTTTATCTTGGCGATGAAATCAGGTTTGACCGCTTTCGACCTTATCTTTGCCCTGACAAGTGGTGGTCCAGATGGTAAGACAGAATCACTTGGTTTATTAGTCTATAACTATGCCTTTGTTGATAATAAGTTTTCGTATGCGAATGCTTTAGCGGTGGTCCTCTTTATCATTATCATTGTGATTTCGTTGATTCAGATGAAGATTTCTAAGAAATTTGAAGTATAGGAGAGTATATATGAACAAGCACAAACAGAAAAATTGGTGGGTTTACTTAGTTCTCTTTAGTGGGATATTGTTCATGTTTATTCCACTATTGGTGACCATTATCAGTTCTTTTAAACCAACAAAGGAAATTACAGGAAATTTCTTTGGTTTGCCACAAGAGTTTACATTGAGCAACTATGAACGCCTGTTTAATGATGGAATTGTTCAATATTTTAGTAACTCAGCTATTATTACAATTGTATCAATTGCCCTCATTTTATTGGTTATTCCAATGGCAGCTTTCGCCGTAGCCCGTCAAATGAAACGCCAGACAGTGTTTAACTTTATCTACTTTTTCTTGATTATTGGGATTTTTGTACCTTTCCAAGTGATTATGCTCCCAATGACCAAATTAATGTCAAGCCTTGGTTTGAACAATGTTGTCGGTTTGATTATTCTATATTTGACCTATGCAGTTCCTCAGGCCCTCTTCCTATACGTCGGCTATATTAAGACCATTGTTCCTGAAGAAATGGATGAGGCGGCAGCTATTGATGGCTGTGATAAGTTTACCATGTATTGGAAAATTATTTTCCCTCTGATGAAACCGATGCATGCGACGGTATTGATCATCAATGCATTGTGGGTGTGGAATGACTTCCTTTTGCCACTCCTAGTATTAAACAGAGATCAAGCTATGTGGACCTTGCCCTTGTTCCAGTATAATTACAAAGGAATGTACTTTAGTGACTACGGTCCATCATTTGCTTCCTATGTTGTAGGAATTATCCCAATCCTACTTGTCTACCTAATCTTCCAAAAACATATTATTTCAGGTATGACGAGTGGTTCTGTCAAATAAATCTAAAGGTTGACTTGTTCAACCTTTTCTAACAATGAAAAAAGAAAAGGCTTACGAGGAAGAAATCTATGAAAATTAAAAATCAAGCTATGTTGATTACTTATTCGGATAGTTTAGGAAAGAATCTCAAGGATTTGAAAAATGTTCTTGAGGGGCCATTAAAGGATGTTGTGGGAGGTATCCATATTCTGCCGTTTTTCCCATCATCAGGTGACCGTGGGTTTGCGCCAATGGATTATACAAAGGTAGATCCTGCATTTGGAGATTGGTCAGATATTGAAGCATTGAGCAAGGACTATTATCTGATGTTCGATTTTATGATCAATCATATTTCTGCAAAATCTCCTTATTTCCTTGATTTTCTTGAAAAGAAAGATGAATCAGCTTATGCGGATTTGTTTATTCGCTATAAAAACTTTTGGCCAAATGGAGAACCAACACAAGAAGATGTTGATTTGATCTATAAGCGTAAACCTCGTGCTCCATATCGAATTGCAACATTTGCTGATGGTAGCGAGGAGAAGGTATGGTGTACCTTTGATGAGCAACAGATTGACTTGGATGTGACTACAGAGACGACACGCCAGTTCATCCAAGAAAATCTGGAACAGTTGGCAGAACATGGTGCTTCGATCATTCGTTTGGACGCCTTTGCTTATGCTAATAAAAAAATAGGAACCAACTGTTTCTTTGTGGAGCCTGATATTTGGGAAATGCTCCATTTTCCACGTCAGTTATTGGCACCAAAAGATGTAGAAATCTTGCCAGAAATTCATGAACACTACACCATTCAGCAGAAAATTGCGGAACAGGATTATTATGTTTATGACTTTGCCTTGCCAATGCTAGTTCTCCACGCTTTGTATTCTGGTCATGTCAATCGCCTGATTCACTGGATGGAGATTTGCCCTCGCAAGCAATTTACAACTCTTGATACACATGATGGAATAGGTGTTGTGGACGTAAAAGATTTGCTGACGGATGAGGAGATAGAGGAAACGCGTGAAGCCTTGTATGCACAAGGTGCCAATGTGAAGAAAATTTATAGTACAGAAGCTTATAATAATTTGGATATTTATCAGATTAACTGTACTTATTATTCTGCCCTTGGCAATAACGATCAAGCTTACCTATTAGCGCGTGTTCTACAATGTTTTGCACCAGGTATTCCACAGATTTACTATGTTGGTTTACTTGCAGGCGAAAATGATATTGAACTTTTAGAATCAAGTAAGGAAGGTCGCAATATCAATCGCCATTACTATGATTTGGATGAAATTGAGCAGCAAGTGCAACGTCCTGTGGTACAATCCTTGTTTAAACTCTTAAAATTCCGCAATACAAGTCCAGCTTTCGACGGAGAGTTCTCTGTTAAGATGTTGGATGAAACAAGTATGGAAATTTTCTGGAATAATCAAGATGCAGGGGTATCTGCCCGCCTAACAGCAAATCTAAAAGAAAAATCCTTTGAAATTGTTGAAATAGAAGAGGAAAAAATTACTACAATTGAGTTATAATATGATTATATAGAAAGAGGGGGATTCCCCTTTTTCTTGCGTAAATTAGATTGTACAGAAAGGTTCAATACATGTCAGAAATACAAAAAACAGATTGGTGGAAGAAGTCCGTCATTTACCAAATTTACCCTCGTAGTTTTCAAGATTCAAATGGAGATGGAGTAGGGGATATTCGAGGGATTATCAGCAGATTAGATTATCTTCACGAGCTTGGAATTGATGCTATTTGGCTCAGTCCTGTTTATCAGTCACCCATGGATGACAATGGTTACGACATCAGTGACTACCAAGGAATTGCTCCAGAATTTGGGACCATGGAAGATATGGAAGAGCTGATTGCAGAAGGCCATAAGCGCAATATCAAAATAATCATGGATTTGGTGCTCAATCATACCTCGGATGAACATTTTTGGTTTCAAGAAGCCCTCAAAGGACCAGATAATCCCTACTATGACTATTATGTTTGGGCTGATGAACCGAATGAATTACGCTCGACCTTCTCTGGCTCTGCTTGGGAATACGTTCCACATCTGAACAAATACTATCTCCACCAATTCTCTGTTAAGCAACCGGATTTGAACTGGAAAAATCCTGCTATGAAACAAGAAATCTGGGATATGATCAATTTTTGGATTGAAAAAGGTGTTGGCGGTTTCAGGCTAGATGTGATTGATTTGATTGGAAAAGAACCGGAAAAATTAATTACAGCCGACGGACCGACTCTCCATCCTCTTATTCAGGAATTAAATGAGAAAACCTTTGGTGCTTACGACTTAGTGACTGTTGGGGAGACATGGAGTGCCAATCCAGAAAATGCTCAGTTATATTCGCATCCTGATCGAAAAGAATTTTCGATGATTTTCCAATTTGAACATGTAGGACTTGATCAGCAGGAAGGGAAAGAAAAGTGGGATTTGGCACCGCTTGATCCAGCTCGTTTGCATAACGTTCTATCCAAATGGCAGACTGAACTGGTTGGTAAAGGCTGGAACTCACTTTTCTGGAATAATCATGATTTACCTCGTGCCATTTCTCGCTTCGGTGATGATCGACCTGCATTTCGTGAGCTAAGTGGTAAAATGTTGGCTATTTATCTTCATTTTATGTCAGGGACTCCTTATATCTACCAAGGTGAGGAAATCGGTATGATTAATACGCCAATTACAGATATTAACCAGGCAGATGATATTGAAACACGTCGCATGTATGCGGAACGGATTGAAAATGGCTTTACCAAGGAGGAATTGATTACTTCTATAAATGCCAAAGGTCGTGATAATGCTCGCCGTCCAATGCAATGGACAGGAGCAGAAGGAGCAGGCTTCAGTACAGGTCAAGCCTGGCTGGCTTTTGGAGATACTGTCAAAGACATCAACGTTGAAAAAGCACTTGCAGACAAACAATCTCTTTTCTATACCTATCAAAAATTAATCGCTCTTCGGAAAGAGTATCCTTGTATGTCCGAAGGAAAATATGAAGTGATGGAGACTGGAAATAGCTCGGTAATGGCCTACCGTAAATATGATGAACAGGATGATTTCATCATTCTGGTGAATTTCACAAGTGATGAGCAAGCCTTCGAAGTATCGAGCGAGGGATATTCCCTGTTTATGCATAATTACGAAGAGGCTGCATTTTTGGCTGGACAATTATTGAGACCGTATGAGGCAATCGTTCTCAAAAAATAAGATAATTTTCAATATTCACGAGCTTTTTTCATGAATTTTTGGTAAAATAGAAAAAACAAAAAAGAGAGGTTTCATCATCATGGGTAAATTCCAAGTCATTTCACACCCACTCATTCAGCATAAATTGTCTATCCTTCGTAGAACAACAACTTCTACAAAAGATTTCCGTGAGTTGGTCAATGAAATTGCCATGTTAATGGGCTACGAAGTATTGCGTGACTTGCCACTTGAAGATGTGGAAATTGAAACACCGATTACAAAAACAGTTCAAAAACAAATTGCAGGTAAGAAATTAGCTATTGTGCCAATTCTTCGTGCTGGTATTGGTATGGTCGATGGATTGCTTAGCTTGGTTCCGGCAGCTAAAGTTGGTCATATTGGTATGTACCGCGATGAAGAAACCTTACAACCAGTTGAATACCTTGTGAAATTGCCAGAAGATATTGATCAACGCCATATCTTGGTAGTAGACCCAATGTTAGCAACTGGTGGTTCAGCAATTCTTGCAGTGGATTCCTTGAAAAAACGTGGAGCTTCAAATATTAAATTTGTCGCCTTGGTATCCGCTCCAGAAGGTGTGAAAGCACTTCAAGATGCACATCCAGATATCGATATCTTTACAGCAGCCTTGGATGAAAAACTCAATGATAAAGGCTATATCGTTCCAGGTCTTGGAGATGCTGGTGATCGCCTTTTCGGTACTAAATAATCTCCGTAAGAAATCAGTTGAGCTGATTTCTTTTTTCTGGTTTTAAATCGTGTTTTTTATTTGACCAATTTTGACTATTCTTATATAATGGGAAAAGAAAATCTCGAAAAGGAGTAAATTTATGATTCCAGTAGTTATTGAACAAACTAGTCGCGGTGAGCGCTCGTATGATATTTATTCACGTTTGCTGAAAGACCGCATCATTATGTTGACAGGTCCGGTTGAGGACAATATGGCCAATTCGATTATTGCCCAATTGCTTTTCCTAGATGCACAAGATCCAACAAAAGATATTTATCTCTATGTAAATACACCAGGGGGTTCTGTTTCTGCAGGTCTTGCCATCGTGGATACAATGAACTTCATTAAAGCAGACGTACAGACAATTGTAATGGGTACTGCAGCAAGTATGGGAACAATCATTGCTTCAAGTGGTACAAAAGGCAAACGTTTCATGCTTCCTAATGCAGAATACCTGATTCACCAACCAATGGGAGGCACTGGTGGTGGTACTCAGCAAACTGACATGGCAATTGCAGCAGAACACCTCTTAAATACTCGTAACAAGTTAGAAAAAATCTTGGCGGAAAATTCTGGTAAGACAGTCAAACAAATCCATAAGGATGCAGAACGTGACTATTGGATGTCTGCTGAAGAAACCTTGGCATACGGCTTTATCGACCAAATTATGTATAATACAAAGACTAAGTAATGTTGTTTCTATAAGATTATTCTTACATGCTCTGATGATCGACTTGATTGTTGGAGCTTTTCATTTTTAATTGAAAGCGGTATAATATAGGAAGAATCAATTTTAGAGGAGTTGACATGTTTGAGAAGAAAGATCGGATTAGTTTAGCAGTATATTTACATTATAACCGTGATGCCCGTAAATTAAACCAATATGGAGATATCGTCTATCATTCCAAACGCTTACGGTATGTTCTTGTCTATATGGATAAAGATAAAGTAGATGTGGCCATTACAAAACTAAAGAAGGAGAAGTTTGTTAAAAAATTAGTTCCTTCATATATAAAAGAATTGGATCAAAACTTTGTAGGGAGTCTATGGCGTGAATCGATTGATAAGCCAGAGCCAGCCCGCATATCGTCATAATGGTAATATGGAGTCATCAGTAATGATGGCTTTTTTTGTGAATTATTTGGAGAATTATTAAAATTTTAATTTTTTTAAAAATTTTGTTCATTTTTATTGACAATTTTCAGATAATTCTGTATATTAGATACATGTTAAATTTAAGAAAGTTTTAAGGTATTTTCATGAAAACAAGAAAATTTGCAGTAGCAATCGCTACATTTGCTTCAGCAGCTCTCCTCGCTGCCTGTGGCAATGTTTCAACAACCAATACATCCGCAGCTGGTTCAACTATTGGGGAAACATTTAAAATCGGTTATAACTTGGAGTTATCTGGTGCTGTTTCATCTTATGGTCAAACAGAAGAAAAAGGTGCCAACCTTGCAGTAAAAGAAATCAATGCTGCTGGTGGTATTGATGGCAAAAAGATTGAAGTTATCACAAAAGACAATAAATCTGAAACCGCTGAAGCTGCAACGGTTGCAACAAGCTTGGCAAGTGAGGGTGCAAACGTCGTGATCGGCCCTGCTACATCAGGAGCTTCAGCAGCATCTATTCCAGCTTTAACTTCAGCAGGTGTTCCAATGATTTCTCCTTCAGGTACACAAACAAACTTGGTTGAAAATGATAAAGGTGAGGTACAAGAATACTTCTTCCGTACAACCTTTACAGATGGATACCAAGGTGAAATCATGGCTAAGTACGCTACTGAAAACTTGTCAGCTAAGAAAGTTGTTCTTTACTTTGACAACTCATCTGATTACGGTAAAGGTGTAGCTGAGGCCTTCAAGAAAGCTTACACAGGAGAAATTGTTTCAGAAATTACATTTGCTTCTGGTGATAAAGACTTCCAAGCTGCATTGACAAAATTGAAAGACAAAGAATTCGATGCTATCATTATGCCTGGTTATTACAATGAAACTGGTACAATTGTGAAACAAGCGCGTGGTCTTGGTATCGAACAGCCAATCCTTGGTTCAGACGGTTTCGATTCTCCACAATTTACTGAGTTGGCAACTGCTTCAGCAGCTTCAAACGTTTACTACCTTTCAGCATTTGTAACATCAGCAAGTGAAAAAGCACAAGCATTCTACGATGCATATGTGAAAGAATACAACGAAGAGCCATCAATGTTCTCAGCTCTTGCATATGACTCAGTTTATATGGCAGCAGAAGCAGCAAAAGGTGCAAAAGATTCAGTAGCTGTGAAAGATAACCTTGCAGCTTTGAAAGACTTCGAAGGTGTTACTGGTACCATGTCTATTGATGAGAACCATAACGTTGTGAAATCAGTTTATGTTGTTGGTTTGACAAATGGTGAGCAATCTTCAGTGGATACAATTTCAGCTGACTAATAAAAAGATAGAAGAGGGATTTCCCTCTTTTTTCAAATTATGTTATCTTTGCTACATCGCTTAAAAAGTGTTTATTCTTCTGCTTGTACAAATTGATCATACGAATTTTAAGGAGACAATGCAGACTTTTGAGTGGACATAACTGTTTGATTAGCTCAGATTTATTTTACCCTTTATGTGGCTGATGAGTGGCAATCGAACTTGCTTATTTTCAGAAAATTTTGTATAATGTAATAATGCTTACTGAGCTAGAAAAATATTTAGAAAGATTGGTGAACCTATGCTTCAACAACTTGTCAATGGTTTGATTCTTGGTTCTGTTTACGCACTATTAGCCCTTGGGTATACCATGGTGTACGGAATCATCAAACTCATTAACTTTGCCCACGGTGACCTATACATGATGGGTGCGTTTATGGGGTATTTTCTATTAAATAATTTAACGTTTATTGGCGATGGAGGAACTCGTTTCTTTATTGCACTTATTCTGGCAATGGTAGGAACAGCTATTCTCGGTGTTGTAATAGAGTTTTTGGCCTATCGTCCTTTGCGAAATTCAACACGTATTGCTGCCTTGATTACAGCTATCGGAGTTTCTTTCTTCCTGGAATACACTATGATTAAGTTCTTTTCGGCTGATGTAAAAGCATTCCCACAAGCAATTGAGGCAGTAACCTTCCACTTGGGTCCAGTTTCTGTAACCAATATTCAGTTGATTATTCTTGGTGTCTCATTGTTCTTGATGATTGCTCTACAATTAATCGTGAAGCGTACAAAAATGGGGAAAGCCATGCGTGCGGTTTCAGTTGATAGTGATGCAGCGCAGTTGATGGGGATTAACGTAAACCGTACGATCAGCTTTACTTTTGCTCTTGGATCAGCCCTTGCTGGTGCAGCCGGTGTTCTTTTAGGCCTTTATTACAACCAAATCGAGCCTTTGATGGGGATGACACCAGGTTTGAAAGCCTTTGTTGCTGCGGTATTAGGTGGTATTGGTATTATTCCAGGTGCGGCTCTTGGTGGATTTGTTATCGGTATTATTGAAACCTTCACCTATGTGATAAGTTTAGATACATTCCGTGATGCAATCGTGTACGCTGTGCTTATTATCATCCTCTTGGTACGTCCGAGTGGTATCCTTGGTAAGAATGTGAAAGAGAAGGTGTAACCATGAAGCAAAATTTAAAAGTTAATGCGATTTGGTTGGCTATCTTTTTAGCTGGTTTTGGTCTGATTCAAGGTCTTGTTGCAGCAGGGATTTTAAACTTCTACTATATCCAAATTGTGCAACAAATCGGTATTCAAATTATCTTGGCAGTTGGTTTAAACTTGATTGTTGGTTTCTCTGGTCAATTTTCTCTAGGTCATGCTGGTTTTATGGCTATTGGAGCATATTCTGTCGGGATTATTGGTAAAATGATGCCATCCTACGGTGGATTTGCTGTTGCGTTGATTGTTGGAATGTTGATTTCAGGTGCAGTTGCTTTGTTGGTTGGTATCCCAACCTTGCGCTTAAAGGGTGACTATCTTGCAATTGCGACTCTTGGTGTTGCAGAAATCATTCGTATTTTGATTATCAACGGTGGAAGTCTTACTAACGGTGCAGCTGGTATCATGTCTATTCCACTCTTTACAAGCTGGCCTTTAGTTTATATTTTTGTTATTATCACAACCTTGGTAACAGTAAACTTCTTACGTAGCCCAATGGGAAGAGCAACGATTTCAGTTCGTGAGGACGAAATTGCAGCTGAGTCTGTCGGTGTTAATCCGACATTTGTTAAGGTTTCAGCCTTTGTCTTCGGTGCCATGACAGCAGCCATTGCAGGTGGTCTCCATGCAGGTTATGTTGGAACAATTGTTCCTAAAGACTTTGCCTTCATGACTTCAGTGAATATTTTGATTGTCATTGTATTAGGTGGTTTGGGTTCAATCACTGGTACCTTTGTGGCAGCTATTGTACTTGGTATCTTGAACGTCTTCTTGAAGAGTTATTCAGATATTTCAATGATCATTTACTCATTGGCACTGATTCTTTTGATGATCTTCCGTCCTGGTGGTCTTTTAGGAACCAAAGAATTTAGCGTAGCAGCTCTACTCAAGAAGAAGGAGGTTAAGTAATGGTATTACTTGAAGTAAAAGATTTAACCAAGAACTTCGGTGGACTAACTGCTGTTGGTGATGTAACCATGGAGCTCCATGAAGGAGAATTGGTTGGGCTTATCGGTCCTAACGGTGCTGGTAAAACAACGCTTTTTAACCTTTTAACTGGAGTTTATGAACCGAGCGAAGGTACAATCACTCTTGCTGGTACACTTTTAAATGGTAAAGCGCCATCAAAAATCGCCTCACTTGGTCTTGGTCGGACATTCCAAAATATCCGACTCTTCAAAAACATGACCGTTTTAGAAAATGTTTTGATTGGTCTTGGCAACCATGGGAAAGCAGAAGTTTTTGCAAGTTTTTTCCGTCTTCCAGCATTCTATAAGAATGAAGAATCCTTGAGAACAAAAGCGATTGAACTTTTGAAAATTTTTGATTTGGATGGCGATGCAGATACTCTAGCTAAAAATCTTCCATACGGCCAACAACGTCGTTTGGAAATCGTTCGTGCTCTTGCGACTGAACCAAAAATTCTTTTCTTGGATGAACCTGCAGCTGGTATGAACCCACAAGAAACAGCAGAATTGACCCAACTCATCCGTAAAATCAAGGAAGAATTTAACATCACGATCATGTTGATTGAACATGATATGAGTCTTGTTATGGAAGTTACAGAGCGAATTTATGTATTGGAATATGGCCGTTTAATCGCGCATGGAACTCCTGCAGAAATCCGTAGCAACAAACGTGTCATTGAAGCATACCTCGGAGGTGAAGCCTAATGCCAATGTTAAAAGTTGAAAATTTATCGGTACATTATGGCGTCATTGAGGCAGTAAAAAATGTATCATTTGAAGTAAACGAAGGAGAGGTCGTTACCTTGATTGGTGCCAATGGTGCAGGTAAAACCTCTATCCTTCGTACGATTTCTGGACTTGTTCGCCCATCTTCAGGAACGATTTCTTTCCTTGGAAATGAGATTCAAAAAGTTCCAGCCCGTAAAATTGTAGCAGATGGTTTATCACAAGTTCCAGAAGGCCGTCATGTTTTTGCAGGTTTGACCGTTATGGAAAACTTGGAGATGGGTGCCTTCCTACGCAATAATCGTGAAGAGAACCAAGCAAACTTGAAGAAAATATTTGCTCGTTTCCCACGCTTGGAAGAACGAAAAAATCAGGATGCTGCTACCCTATCAGGTGGTGAACAACAGATGTTAGCAATGGGACGTGCACTCATGAGCCAACCAAAACTCTTACTCCTTGATGAACCTTCAATGGGACTAGCACCAATCTTCATCCAAGAAATTTTTGATATTATCCAAGATATTCAAAAACAAGGCACAACTGTTCTCTTGATTGAACAAAATGCCAACAAAGCCCTCGCCATCGCTGACCGCGGCTACGTCCTCGAAACAGGAAAAGTCGTCGTCTCAGGAACAGGAAAAGAACTCCTCGCCTCAGAAGAAGTCAAAAAAGCATATCTGGGTGGCTAAAAAGGTCCGGGGGACCTTTTTAGGTAGGAAATGAGAAACGCCGGCAGGCGTTTTTCTATATATCAAGGTCCGGTGGACCTTTTTAGGTTGGAAATGAGAACCGCTGGTAAGCGGTTTTCTTTATATCAAGGTACGGTGGACCTTTTTAGGTTGGAAATGAGAACCGCTGGTAAGCGGTATTCTTTATATCAAGGTCCGGTGGACCTTTTTAGGTTGGAAATAGGAAAAAAAAGTCTTTAGGGGCTTTTACTTTATCCCCCAACTCTGACGGGTTGTTTTAGGTAGGAAATGAGAAACGCCGGCAGGCGTTTTTCTATATATCAAGGTTCGGTGGACTTTTTTAGGTTGGAAATAGGAAAAGAAAAAGTCTTTCAAAGCTGTAATCAGTTAACGATTTCGCTCTCAACACAGTGAAGTATCATGTTTTGAAAACAAACAACGAAATAATAGGAAGTTGTCGCGATTCAAAGGAGAGTATGTTTTTATTTTTCTTTTATCATAAAGAAACAACCACTCGAAAACATTTTTAAAATTGTTTTTAAGTGGTTGTTTAACATTATGTAGTAGAATACTTTTTGGGTAAGTATTGCTTGAGGCTGGGCAGAAAGTCCAGCATCGCTTCTCAGAGTTTGTGCCAACATCTCAGCGCAGTGGTTGATTGGCAGATTTGTTCGTGTTTCACACTCCAAATCTGACCTAATCAACTGTGCGGGGGTGGGAAGACGAACTCTTTTTAGACTGGTCGAGTTCTTTCCCACTCCCATCGTTGTTTTTGAGAGTGTTTGGTAATTCTCCATTGTAAGAATATTTAATGATATGATTTATGCATTTGATACCAATTCCCATAAACAATATCTATTGACAAAAAATAACTACTGAATTTTTATGACAACTGCGCATGGAAAAATATAAAAATTTTGGTAAGTGTATTAACTTAGAAGAAAATCACTCAGTTGAGCTACATTCTTTACAATACAAGTCGCACCTGCTTTTTCAAACTCTTCAGTATTTCCATAGCCGTAAAGAACTCCGATTGCAGGAAGTTGGTTCATGTGAGCACCTTCTATATCATGCTCTCTGTCACCGACCATGACTGCAGGTTGAGGAAAATTGCCTAATTGTTTCAGCGCATATGCAATCACATCTGCCTTACTGATACGACTATTGTCCAGACTTGCTCCCGCAATCACATCAAAAAAATGATCAATTTCAAAATGTTTAAGGATTTGTTTTGCGAATAATTCCGGTTTCGAAGTAGCAATCACAAGGGTTTTGCCGGCAGACTTTAACTTTTCAAGAAGTAGAACAATTCCAGGATAAAGTTGATTTTCAAACATTCCCTTTTCTTTAAAATAGATGCGAAAAGCATCGACTGCAGCCTGTGTTTCTTCCGGGTTCAATTGATAGAACTGTGAAAAAGATTCATAGAGTGGCGGTCCGATGAACCGTCTCAAATGATCTGGCTTCGTTTCTTCAATCCCCATTTTTTCGAGTGCAAAGGCAACGGAATTTAAAATGCCTTGACCAGAATCTGTTAATGTTCCATCTAAATCAAATAATATAGTTTGATACATAGCTGCCTCCTTTCTTTCAGTATATCATACTCTTTTAAAATCTGATAGGAATTATTGAAAGCTTCTTTTGGGAATGGTATACTAATAATATAAAGGAGGTTGGTCCACTATGCATATTCTCATAGCGCCAGATTCGTTTAAAGAATCTCTCTCAGCAGCACAGGTCGCTGAAGCGATTAAACTTGGATTTTCAAAGGTTTATCCTCATGCAAGCTATGACTTACTTCCCTTGGGTGATGGTGGGGAAGGTACTGTTGAGAGTTTGACAGATGCCTTATCGCTGGATGTGAAACGTACCTATGTTACTGGTCCATTTGGAGACAAAGTCAAGGTTACCTATGCGATGAAAGATGACCTTGCAGTGTTTGAAATGGCTGCAATAGTTGGCCTTGGCAGTATTCCACACGAAAAAAGAAATCCGCTTTTGCTCAAAACAGAAGGAATTGGAGAGCTAATCGTTGAACTTGTGCAAAATGGAGCTCAGAGAATTTTAATTGGTGTTGGCGGATCTGCTAGTCATGATGGTGGCATTGGTATGGCATCAGGTCTTGGTGTTAGATTTTATGACTGTGATGGAAATGAGGTCGAGGCTATAGGTGCTCATTTGGGAAAGATAGTACGCTATTCAACAGACGAAATGTTGGTGGACTTATCCCAAGTTAGGATTGACCTGGTTACGGATGTGAATAATCCACTTTGTGGGCCTTTGGGTGCAACTTATGTTTTTGCGGGTCAGAAAGGTCTAGCGCCTGAAGAGTTTGAACGTATTGATGAAGAAATGGCTGAGTTTTATAATAATGTGAATCCCAAAATACTTGCTGTAAGTGGAGCAGGTGCTGGTGGAGGTATGGCTGCTGGATTGGTCCAATTTGCTGGTGCACATATCCAAAAGGGTGTAGATTTTGTCATGAATCAATTGAGTTTTGATCACCGAGTTGCTGAGGCTGATCTTGTTATTGTGGGTGAGGGTCGGATGGATATCCAGAGTCTAGCAGGGAAAACTCCGATAGGAGTGGCTCGACGAACACCAGATGGAGTTCCTATCATTGCGATATGTGGCAGTCTCAAAGATGACCTACCTGATTTTCCTTTTGAAAATATCTGCGCCGCATTTCCTATCATCGCAAGTGTTGACAGTTTAGAACACACGCTCAAAAATGCAGAAAAAAACCTGATCCGTACAGCAGAACAGGTGGCAAGAGTCATTCAATTAGGAGGAACTGTAAGATGGAATTGATGAAATCAATGGCAACTATCTTATTTATTCTAATTTGTCTGGCAAAGCAGCAAACCCTTGTAAGTCTTTCTAAGAATGAAAGAGGGACAGAATCGAATGTATTGAAAGGAAATGGAACTATTTTCTTTTTCAATGAAAAAAATGATATAGGCAGATTGCCAGGAATTCTGTGTTTATTAAGTATGATTATTTGTCTTGTACTTATTTTTGTTCATTGATAAATCAGTCTATCCAAATAATTTTTTCCAGAAGGAAGGTTTTGTATCTTCCTTTTTTTCTTCTATTAAGAAAATATTTGGAAATACTGATTCTAAGGTAACATCTTCTCTATCTACAGCATGGTCAGTATGAAAAATCAAAGCATATGGTGATTGACCAACTTTCTCGTCAATAATAGCTGAAGTAATGCTGTGAGTTTGTGCCACTTTCATCAGCGAAATCTGTTGCTTATCTGATAGAGAGGGGGATAGTTTAAGAAAGAGCGGTTGGTAGTTACTAACTAATTTTTGGCAAATCTGATTGAAGTCCTGAGAGACCTGTTCCTTTGCCAATTCGTCAAAAGAAAGTAGGAGAACAACCCGCTCCCGGTAGGTTCCCATGTACAGACGTTGTTCATCCGGATTTAGACGAGTTTCCCCGGAAGCCTTTCTTAAAATACTTGTATTTATATCGTTATTCATAATATTAGTATAACATAAAACTATGTAAGAAAAAAGGAAGACGTTTACATTACTTCATTCTGTAAAAATACCGACTTTTTCTTGAAAAAGTCGGTATTTTAGGGTATGATAGCAATGTAACAATTTTAAACTCAAAGGAGAGTAATATAATGTCAATTATTACTGATGTTTACGCTCGCGAAGTCCTTGACTCACGCGGTAACCCTACACTTGAAGTTGAAGTTTATACTGAATCAGGTGCTTTCGGACGTGGTATGGTTCCTTCAGGAGCTTCTACTGGTGAGCACGAAGCAGTTGAGCTTCGCGACGGTGACAAATCACGTTACCTTGGTCTTGGTACTCAAAAAGCTGTTGACAACGTGAACAACGTGATTGCTGATGCTATCATCGGTTTCGACGTTCGTGATCAACAAGCTATCGACCGCGCTATGATCGCTCTTGACGGTACTCCTAACAAAGGTAAATTGGGTGCAAACGCAATCCTCGGTGTTTCTATCGCTGTTGCGCGTGCTGCTGCTGACTACCTTGAAGTGCCACTTTACACTTACCTTGGCGGATTCAACACTAAAGTATTGCCAACTCCAATGATGAACATCATCAACGGTGGTTCTCACTCTGACGCTCCAATCGCTTTCCAAGAATTCATGATTGTACCAGTTGGTGCTCCATCATTCAAAGAAGGTCTTCGTTGGGGTGCTGAAGTATTCCACGCTTTGAAAAAAATCTTGAAAGCTCGTGGTTTGGTAACAGCTGTTGGTGACGAAGGTGGTTTCGCTCCTAAATTTGAAGGTACTGAAGATGGCGTTGAAACAATCATCGAAGCTATCGAAGCTGCTGGATACGAAGCTGGCGAAAACGGCATTATGATCGGTTTCGACTGTGCATCATCTGAATTCTTCGACAAAGAACGTAAAGTTTACGATTACACTAAATTCGAAGGTGAAGGCGCTGCTGTTCGTACATCTGCAGAACAAATCGACTACCTTGAAGAATTGGTTAACAAATACCCAATCATCACTATCGAAGATGGTATGGATGAAAACGACTGGGATGGCTGGAAAGCTCTTACTGAGCGCCTTGGCAAACGCGTTCAATTGGTTGGTGACGACTTCTTCGTAACAAACACTGACTACCTTGCACGTGGTATCAAAGAAGGTGCTGCTAACTCAATCCTTATCAAAGTTAACCAAATCGGTACTCTTACTGAAACATTTGAAGCTATCGAAATGGCTAAAGAAGCTGGTTACACTGCCGTTGTATCACACCGTTCAGGTGAAACTGAAGATTCAACAATCGCTGACATCGCAGTTGCAACTAACGCTGGCCAAATCAAAACAGGTTCATTGTCACGTACAGACCGTATTGCTAAATACAACCAATTGCTTCGTATTGAAGATCAACTTGGTGAAGTTGCAGTCTACAAAGGCTTGAACTCATTCTACAACCTTAGAAAATAAAACAGTCTGGGAGACTGTTTTATCCCCGAGCTAGAATAGCGAGGGTTATAATAAGAACAAGTCTGGAAATAACCAGACTTG
>NZ_JBMVJB010000023.1:0-38595 GCF_049893425.1 Streptococcus sp. VTCC 12886
TATGTAAATAGAAAAAGGTTCCAGAGTCGACAGGACTTTGGATCCTTTTTCAATATACCTTGTTATTGGGCGGTTACGACTCAAATAGTAGAGAGTGAAGTATTTGCTGTTTTCCACTATTTGAACCCTATCGCCTTCTTTAACTTGAATGGCTGACTTTTTATCCCCTTGAACGCTTAGTGAAACAGACGGTTGTGTAATTGGTAAGCTTAGAATTTTACCTTGAGTAACTGTCCCAGCAATTTTTCCATCTACCAGAAGTGCAAGTTTTTGGGAGGATAGTTGTTTGATAGGTTTTGGATAATGAATAATAACTCTCATATGAACCTCCTTGTAATCCAGTTTCATTATAGCAAAAAATGAAAAAAACATGCAAATATATTCTGGAATGGTTGTCCTTTCAATGCTTGTTTGAGAAGAAAGAAACTGCTATAATTTTTATGAGGTGAGAAAGTATATGAATGATCTTCAGCAGTATGTTTTTAGTAAAAGTAGTTATTTACTTTCAGATAAGTTACTGATTCTTCAACAGGAGTTGGAAGATTTGGATGAAGGAGCCTTAAATGCTCTCATGATGGTTGAAATGCGTCAGCCTCTAGTTGCTCTTATTTTAGCTATTTTTTTCGGTGAATTTGGAGTGGATCGGTTTTATGTTGGAAATAAGGGACTGGGGTTTGCAAAATTAATCACATTTATCATTTCGTTTGTAACGCTATTTATTTTGATAGGTTTCTTATTTTTTATTGGTGTGTACTTGTGGAAATTTATTGATTGTTTCTTTATTATCCGGGCTTGTAAGCAAGCGAATTTTGAACGATTGATGTTGCAAATCCATCAATATAAGACTTTTCAGTACAACAATACGGCTTTTTCATAATGGGAATGAAAGGAAATTTTGAAGAAACAGTCCTTTTTTACATATGTAAAAAACTGTAAAGGTGCTGTAACATGTCTTGTGTTTTGTCATAGAAGTGACATTTTTTAATCTTAATTTTATGGTATAATGATAAAATATGTCAGTGAGGAGAGGTGCTATGAAGGATAAAAAGATGAGTCTATTTTTATTTATTACCTACCTCCTTTTGCTTACGTGGGTGATTGTATACAAAATGGACCTTTCCATTTTGTATGGGCGTTATGAAAGTGGAAGTCTGAACCTCAACCCATTAGCAGGCAAAGCCGTTTATAATGGTGTTTTAAATTATCCAAAAATACTATTCAATGTAATCAGTTTCATTCCATTTGGTATGTATATGGAGATGCTCTTTAGAAAGGCGTCTTGGGTTACAAATCTAGGCATAATCTTATTGGTTAGTCTTGTGTTTGAAGTGTGGCAGTTTGTTTTTTTATTGGGAATTGCTGACATTACTGATTTATTAGCTAATGGATTTGGTGGTGCTATAGGGATTAATATTATGTATGTATTGACAAGTATCTGGAGAGAAAAGGCTTATTCACGTGTAAATATCCTTTGTTTGTCGGCAACTGTTTTTGTCATATTAATAACTTATTTAACTCTGTAAGTCTTGCCAAATATGTCTGTAGTTTGCTAAAATGAAGATAATGAATATAAAAGAAGAGATTATTAAATTATCTCAGGAAATCGGAATCTCGAAGATTGGTTTTACGACTGCAGATGATTTTGATTACCTAGAGAAATCTTTACGAGCCAGTCAAGAGGAAGGGCGTTCGTCAGGTTTTGAACATAAGAACATTGAAGAACGCATCCGTCCTAAACTGTCGTTAGAATCTGCCAAAACCATCATTTCTATCGCGGTAGCTTATCCTCGACATTTGCCTGTCAAACCGCAGAAGACCCAATACAAACGTGGGAAGATTACCCCTAATTCATGGGGACTTGATTATCACTATATCTTGCAAGATAAGATGGAGCGTTTGGCACGGGGAATTGAGAAACTAACGGATGGTTTGGAATACAAGGCTATGGTAGATACAGGAGCTTTGGTGGATACAGCGGTCGCTCGTCGCGCAGGAATTGGCTTTATCGGTAAGAATGGGCTGGTCATTTCTAAGGAATTTGGTTCCTATATGTTTCTAGGAGAATTAGTGACCAACCTTGACATCGAACCAGACCAACCAGTAGATTACGATTGCGGTGACTGCAATCGCTGTGTTGTAGCATGTCCGACGTCTTGTCTATTGGGTGACACGACCATGAATGCCCGTCGCTGTCTGTCCTTTCAGACCCAGGATAAGGGTATGATGGACTTGGAGTTTCGTAAGAAAATCAAGACGGTCATCTATGGTTGTGATATTTGCCAGATTTGTTGTCCTTACAACAAGGGAATTTCCAGTCCACCTGTGGTAGAGATCGATCCAGATTTGGCAGAACCAGAGTTAATACCCTTTTTGGATTTGTCGAATGGACAGTTCAAGGAAAAATTTGGCATGATTGCTGGCTCTTGGCGGGGGAAAAACATTCTCCAGCGCAATGCCATCATAGCCTTGGCCAATAGTAATGATCGCTCTGCTATTCCCAAACTCCTAGAAATTATTGATAAGAAGCAAAATCCAATCCACATGGCGACGGCAATCTGGGCTCTGGGACAGTTAGTGAAACAACCTAATGAAGAGATGATTGCTTTTATCGCAGGACTTTCGTCAGATAATGATGACGTTTTAGCGGAGCAAGCAGCCTTTCTCAACATGGTCAAGGACTTGCAAATGTGATATAATAAAGATTATGAATCAAAATGAGGTGTATATGGATACAGCAGAATTTCGCCAAAAGATTGAAGAACTTGGCAAAAAATTAACTTCTTTTAGGGGGTCTCTTTGACTTAGAAGGTTTAGAAGAAGAGATTGCTATTCTTGAGAATAAGATGACGGAGCCAGACTTCTGGAATGATAATTTGGCAGCCCAGAAGACGTCTCAAGAGTTGAATGATTTAAAAAATACCTATGGAAATTTCCATCAGATGTTGGATTTATATGATGAATCTGAAATTTTGCTAGATTTTCTTGTGGAAGATGAGTCTGTTCGGGATGAACTAGTTGAAAAGTTGGCAGAATTGGACAAAGCCATGACTGATTACGAGATGACCCTATTGTTGTCAGAACCCTACGACCACAATAATGCGATTTTGGAAATTCATCCAGGCTCTGGTGGGACTGAGGCACAAGACTGGGGAGAAATGCTCTTACGGATGTATCAGCGTTATGGAAATGCCAAAGGTTTTACCGTAGAAACATTGGATTATCAAGCTGGTGATGAGGCAGGTATTAAATCCGTAACCCTTAGCTTTACCGGTCCCAATGCATATGGTTTGCTGAAGTCAGAAATGGGAGTTCACCGTTTGGTACGTATCTCGCCATTTGACTCGGCAAAGCGTCGGCATACTTCTTTTACATCTGTAGAGGTGATGCCAGAATTGGATGATACCATTGAAATTGAAATCCGAGATGATGAAGTGAAAATGGATACCTTCCGTTCAGGTGGTGCAGGTGGTCAGAACGTCAATAAGGTTTCAACAGGTGTTCGATTAACTCACATTCCAACAGGTATTGTCACACAGTCAACTGTTGACCGTACCCAATATGGGAACCGAGATCGCGCAATGAAACTCTTGCAGGCTAAATTGTATCAATTGGAGCAGGAGAAGAAGGCGGCCGAAGTGGATTCACTCAAGGGTGATAAGAAAGAAATTACTTGGGGAAGTCAGATTCGTTCGTATGTCTTTACCCCCTATACAATGGTAAAAGATCATCGTACTGGTTATGAAGTGGCTCAAGTTGACAAAGTGATGGACGGTGACTTGGACGGCTTTATAGACGCATATTTAAAATGGCGAATTAGCTAAGATTTTGTATTTACAAGTAAAGTACTTATATTTAAGAGGTAGGTTTTCAGCTAATCAAGGAAGTTTTTTGAGAGAATGCTGACTGTATTTTGAAAAAAACGAACTATAAGTAGCTGAAAAACTAGACTTAGATGGAAGTGCTGAACAGTGAATACTGGTTCTCAAATCTAAAGAAAGGTCTGTCTAAGACAGGAAATCCTATGGGAATAATAGAAATGAAGGATGTTACCAAGAAATATGGTAACGGAACGACAGCCCTACGTGGTGTGTCGGTCAGTGTTGAAGCAGGAGAATTCGCATACATTGTGGGTCCTTCTGGTGCTGGTAAGTCGACTTTTATCAAACTTTTGTATCGTGAGGAAAAGCTTGACAAAGGGAGTCTTAAAGTTGGTAAATTTGATTTAGCTACGATTAAGAAAAGGGATGTCCCTCTTTTACGTCGTAGTGTTGGGGTTGTCTTCCAAGATTATAAACTTCTACCTAAAAAAACAGTTTTTGAAAATATTGCTTATGCAATGGAGGTAATCGGAGAAAAACCTCGTAATATCAAAAAGCGTGTGATGGAAGTATTGGATTTGGTTGGTTTGAAGCATAAGATTCGCTCATTTCCAAATGAACTTTCGGGTGGTGAGCAACAACGGATTGCAATTGCACGTGCAATTGTAAATAATCCTAAGGTATTGATTGCTGATGAACCAACTGGTAACTTGGATCCCGAAAACTCATGGGAGATTATGAATCTTTTAGAAAGAATTAACTTACAAGGGACAACGATTTTAATGGCGACACATAATAGCCAAATCGTAAACACACTTCGTCACCGTGTTATAGCTATCGAAGATGGTCATGTGGTACGTGATGAAGTAGAAGGAGCGTACGGATACGATGAATAATCGATTTTTTAGACACTTTATTGAGTCATTGAAAAGCCTAAAACGAAATGGTTGGATGACAATTGCCGCTATTTCTTCCGTAACCATTACTCTTACTTTAGTGGGACTGTTTGCTTCTGTCATTTTAAATACAGCTAAACTTGCTTCTGATTTGGAGCAAAATGTTCGCATAAATGTCTATCTTCGTGCAAATTCTACTGATCAAGCTGAAACGATTGTAAATGATGAGGGACAAACAGTTGCTAATCCAGATTACAAGACAGTATACAATAAAATTACAGCACTTAAAAATGTCGAAACTGTAACATATTCAAGTAAAGATGACCAGTTGAAAAAACTAACGGAAACCTTAGGTGAAACGTGGAACTTGTTCCAAGGGGATGCTAATCCACTTTATGATGCTTATGTTGTTGATACGACGGAACCTCAGTATGTTAAATCAGTCGCTGCTGAAATTGCAAAAATTGATGGTGTAACTGAAGTACGTGACGGTGAAGTGGAAACAGAACGAATCTTTAAATTGGCTGATATGGTTCGTACATGGGGCTTAGCTGCAACAGGACTGTTATTATTCACCGCTATCTTCCTAATTTCGAATACGATTCGTATTACGATTATTTCACGTAGTCGTGAAATTCAAATCATGCGTTTAGTGGGGGCAAAAAATAGTTACATTCGTGGCCCTTTTTTATGGGAAGGTGCATGGGTCGGTTTGCTAGGAGCCATTATCCCATCTATAATTGTATATTTTTTATATAAGTTAATTTATACTTCTGTAAACAGTAGTTTAGCTAGTCAAGATCTTTCTTTAATTACCATAAATATGTTCATTCCAGCTATGATTGGTACTTTATTTGTTATCGGAATTCTCATAGGTTCTTTAGGCTCTCTCATTTCAATGAACCGTTATTTAAAGATTTAAATTTAGAAAAAATCCCGAGAAGTTGCTTCTCAGGATTTTTTTATCGCTTAAAAAATGGGTTGAAATTTTTTTCATGGGCAATGGTCGTATTTTGTCCATGACCAGGGTAGACAGTATAGTGATTTGGCAGAGTAAATAAATTATTTTGGATTCCATAAATCAAGTCTTCAAAATTACTTGTAGGAAGGTCTGTCCGACCAATGGTTTCACGAAATAGGGCATCACCTGTAATTACGCATTCTTCTTCAGGGAAGATGAAGGATACACCACCAATCGAATGGCCAGGTGTGGGAACCACTATAAAATGAAATCCATCAAATTTGTATTCTTTTTCAAACTGAAAGATTTGTTCTGCGGGTTTGCAAATGACATTTTCCATATCGTCATGACGAGGTAGTCCGGACAGGTTCATTTCTGGTGTGTAAAGCCAGCTAGCTTCACTTTCTGCAACATATACTGGTGGAAAGTGATAGGTTTCACGTAGAATGTCCAAACTCATAATATGATCGTAATGAGTATGGGTTAAGAGTATTGCAGTAATTGGTTTTCCAATTTGTTCAATCTTATCATGAATCTTGTTCCAATCGCTACCAGGATCTACTACAATCAGATGGGTATCACTTTCAAGATAATAGGTATTTTGGACGGCCACTGGATTGATTGTTTTATGGATTTTCATGTTCGCTCCCCTAATTTTCATTCATATTAGTCTATACAAAATCAAAGACGGTATTAGTGTAACAAAAAAAATGGTATTCTTCATGGATTTTGTTTGGAGCTTTTGCCTATAAATGGAATATGCTATAATGTCATTATGGATATAACTAGTACAAGCAATCGATACGCAGTAGTAGATTTGGAAGCTACGGGGACTGGTATTGATGCAAAAATTATTCAAATCGGGATTGTTATCGTTGAAAATAGGGAAATAGTAGAGACCTATTCCACAGATATTAATCCCTATGAATTATTAGATGACCATATAAAAAATTTAACAGGGATTACGGACCAGCAGTTGGCTATTGCACCTGACTTTGGACAAGTTGCTGGAAAAATCTATGAGCTGATTAGTGATGCAATTTTTGTAGCTCATAATGTTAAATTTGATGCAAACTTGTTGGCTGAGGCTCTCTTTTTTGAGGGCTATGATTTGTTGTCTCCAAGGGTAGATACGGTTGAGTTATCCCAACTTTTCTTTCCGACCTTTGATAAATATAGTCTGGGGAATTTGGCGGAATATTTGGATTTGGGTTTAGAACAGGCTCATACGGCCATTTCTGATGCCTTGGCAACCGCTCGGTTGCTCATCAAAATTCAAGAGAAAATTAAAAGTCTCCCCACTTTCATGCTGGAGAATCTCTTGCTCTTAGCTGATCAGTTGCTTTTTGAGAGTCGATTGGTTATTGATGAGATGGTTCCATATTTGTCAGATAATCTGTCAGAAAGTTTCGAGGTAGTTCATGGATTGGTACTTAAAAGACCACTTGAAACAAAGCAGGCTTATCATCTGTCCGAAGATTTTTTGACCAACATCGCTCTACTAGGCTTGCACGAACGGAAAAACCAAACAGCTTTTGCAACAGTTGTTGAAAAACGATTGGATGATCAAGAAAGTGTGCATTTTATTCAGGCACAAGCAGGACTAGGGAAGACTTATGGCTATCTGCTTCCTCTTCTTGCCAAAACAGATCAGCCATTATTAGTGACTGTTCCAACGAAACTCCTCCAAGAGCAAATCATAGAAAATGAAGGATGTAAATTACAAGAAATATTTCATATCCCAATCGTCTCTATAAAATCCCCAAAGCATTTTATAGATTTGGATAAATTTTGGAAATCTTTGCAAAAAAAGGAAAGCAATCGACTTGTCAATTTATTCAAAATGCAAGTGCTGGTTTGGCTGACTGAAACTCATTCAGGTGACTTAGATGAGTTGAAGCAAAAACAGCGTTATCAGGCTTATTTTGACGAAATTAGCCATGATGGGACGATAGATTCCGAGAGTTTGTTTTGGGAGTGGGATTTTTGGAGAAGACTAAATCAACAAGCACAGTCATGTCGATTGCTCATCACGAATCATGCCTATTTCCTTCATCATCTCAAGGATCAAGATCCTCTCATGGCTCACCGTATCGTGGTGATTGACGAGGCGCAGAAATTTCTACTGGCTGCTGAAAACTTAGCGACTGATTCACAAGAATTGGGAGTTATTTTACAGCTCTTGCAAAGCAAAAAGGACAAAGCTGATTCGATATTGGAACATCGCTTGTTTGAATCGAGTCAGTTTGAGCTCAGTCATTTTTTGACTCGTTTTCGACAGAGTGGTTACCGAGAAATTCATAAAGAGGAACTGGCGCAGGTTCGTCAAAATTTGACTGAATTACAGGATAGTGATTTGCGTGAATTATCGCAGTTTTTGGATTATTATGATGCATTTTGGCTGGAAGAAAAGGTATTAGGGGAAAAGCGTGTTGCTTATTTGAGAGGAGCAAAGGATAGCTTGCTAAATGTAGCGAGTCTATTACCAAAGTCTAAGATCTTCTGTATCAGTGCTACCTTGGTTATCAGCAATCAGATAAATCTATCTGACCTATTGGGATTTGAACAGGCTACAATGGATTTATTGCCAACCAAAAAAGTGGAAAACCAAGAAATTGTTTTTCCAACGAATCTTCCAGACATCATAAAATTGTCAAAAGTCGAACACGCTGATTATCTGGCAGGTCATTTGATTGAAATAGCAGAGCTGGGCAAACCGATCTTGGTTTTATTTACATCCATTTCTTTACTATTACAGGTTTCTGATTTACTAGATCAGTACGATCTTCCTCATTTGGCTCAACATAAACATGGTCAGGAAATAACATTAAAACGAAAATTTGAGCGTGGAGAATGTCAACTCTTGCTTGGAACAGGAATGTTCTGGGAGGGTGTAGACTTTTCAAGCCATAATCAATTGATTCAAGTCATCACTCGGCTACCTTTTGAAAATCCGAAGGATCGTTTTGTCCAGAAAATAAATGATCATTTGAGAAATGAAGGGAAGAATCCTTTTTACGATTATAACTTGCCAATGATGATGATCAAATTAAAACAGGCTATTGGAAGGACCAATCGTCATTCAGCTCAAGAATCGATTGTATTGGTTTTAGATAACAGGGTCTATACAAAACGATATGGGCACCAAATTCTTTCCTTTTTACAGAAAGATTATCAACTAACGAAAATAGATGAAAAAGAAATTTGTGGGACATTGCAGCAATATTTTGAAGAATGAGTTGCGGATTGACAAACAATAAGATCGCTAGACGTGATTAGTCTAGCCTTTTTTCATGATATACGCATGAAAAAAACTTTGTTTTCAGATAACTATTTTTCATGAAAAGTTATATTTTATCCTGAAATTTTGTAATAAAGTAGATGAAAATGAGGATATACCAATGCAAGTGTGTACATTTTGTGAAAATATTTTGAAAATGATTGTAGCTAGAAAATAGTTACATGCATTTTCTTCATGCGTATAGCGTGCTCTTTTTTCCGTTAATAATATAGAAAAATATTTGATTCTATGGTATAATTTTTCAAATATTACTTTGAGAGAGAAGCTACGATGACTGAAAAAACAATAGTATTTAAGGTGGGAACTAGTTCCCTGACACAAGACAATGGAAGTCTGGATCGAATTAAAATAGCTCGCATTACCAATCAATTGGCTCAACTCCATCAAAAGGGCTATCAAATCGTATTGGTAACCTCAGGTTCTATTGCTGCAGGATTTAGAAGATTGGGGTTTGATAAGCGACCGACGAAAATTGCAGAAAAACAGGCTTCTGCGGCAGTGGGACAAGGGCTTTTGATTGAGGAATATACGCAAAATTTGATGAAAGATGGCATTGTATCAGCGCAAATTCTATTAACGCAAGATGATTTTGCTGACGCACGACGATATCGGAATGCTTCTCAGGCCTTGCAAGTCTTACTTAAACAACGTGCGATTCCCATTATTAATGAAAATGACACCATTGCCATTGAGGAGATTAAGGTGGGGGATAATGATACTTTGTCTGCTCAAGTTGCCTCTCTCTTAAAGGCAGATCTTCTGGTCTTGTTGACAGATGTGGACGGGCTATATACTGCAAACCCCAATAGTGATCCCACAGCAGAGCATTTACCTGAAATTAAAGAAATCACGGAAGACCTATTTGCCATGGCTGCAGGGGCTGGTTCGTCTAATGGGACAGGAGGCATGATTACTAAACTACAAGCAGCTCAGATTGCAACCAAGTCAGGTGTGCCTGTATTTATTTGTTCTTCCAAAGAAGATACCGCTTTGCTTCAGGCTGTTAGTCAGACTAATAAAGGAACCTTGTTCTTAGCAGATGAACATGCCATGAATCAACGAAAACAGTGGATGGCTTTCTATGCTCGGACTGATGCGGCTGTTGAAGTGGATGCAGGGGCTGTTGAAGCTATGTTGCATCAAGGTCGAAGTTTGTTAGTAGCAGGTGTAAAAAATATCGAAGGTGATTTTGGTGTAGGACAGGTTGTCGAAGTATATAGCCAAAGTGAACATCGTTTGATTGGCAAAGGTCGGGTCAAACTATCGTCCGAAGACTTGCAGAACAAGTTGAAAAATGGCAGAGCAGAAGGTGTGTTGATTCACCGAAACGATTGGGTTAGTTTATAGTCAAATAATTTATCTTTTATTGCTTCGTCGAGTGAAAAGTTTCAGTCGAGGCTTTCAGCCCCACTTTTTACAATAAAAGACTTGTAATTAGGTGGGTGAATGGACTCGTCTGGTTAAACTAACTTCATCAACCAGTCCCACTTTCTATCTGATATAAACCACATTCGTTCTATCTCCAGGTTCCAACTATCTTTCGTATAGTCGGGGGCTACTCAAAAATCAAACTGAAAGACTTACAAGGAGAAAAAAATGGCAACAACACAAGCTTTATTAGACAGTTTATTGGCTCACAAAGCCTCTATCAACCTAGCGACAACAGAACAAAAAAATCAAGCCCTATCATCAATGGCAGACCAGTTGGTTGCTCAGACTGAGGCAATTTTAGCCGGCAATGCCATCGATATGGAAAATGCCAAAGGCAAGATTAGCCAAGTGATGCAAGATAGATTGCTCTTGACTGCTGAACGGATTGAAGCGATGGCGAACGGTATTCGTGCCTTGATAGGTTTGCCAGATCCAGTTGGCTTGACCTTGGAAGAATCCACTCGGGCAGATGGGTTGAAGATTAGTAAGAAGTCTATTCCCTTTGGCTTGGTAGGGATGATTTACGAAAGCCGTCCAAATGTGACTTCAGACGCCGCAGCCTTGGCAATCAAGAGCGGAAATGCAGTCATCTTGCGTGGTGGCAAGGAAGCTTTTCATTCGGCCCAGGCCATTGTCATAGCCCTCAAGGCAGGTTTGGAGCAAGCCGGTCTTTCGTCAAAGGTCATCGAGTTAGTCCAAGATACCAGCCGTGCCTCTGCGACAGAGTTGATGACGGCAAAAGGTAAGATTGACCTGTTGGTGCCTCGTGGTGGCGCAGGTTTGATTCAAGCTGTTGTTGAAAATGCAACAGTTCCTGTTATCGAAACAGGCACTGGTATCTGCCATGTCTATGTAGATAAGGATGCGGATTTGGATAAGGCTCTTCAGATTGTAGTCAACGCTAAAACCAGTCGTCCCTCAGTCTGCAATGCGGCGGAAGTCTTGTTGGTCCATGAAGCGATTGCCAGTCAATTCCTACCTCGTCTTGAGGAAGAACTTTCTGGTCAGGTGGAGTTCCGCGCCGATAGTCAGGCGCAGGCTCTTCTCAAGCAATCCACACCAGCAGGCGATCGAGATTTTGATACCGAGTTTCTGGATTATGTCTTGGCAGTCAAAGTCGTTTCAAGTGTAGAAGAAGCCATCAGACACATTGGCCAACATTCGACTGGACATAGCGAGGCCATTGTGACGGAAAACAGCCAGATGGCAGAGCGTTTCACACTCTATGTGGATTCGGCGGCTGTTTATGTCAATGCCTCGACCCGTTTTACTGACGGTGGCGAGTTTGGTTTGGGCTGCGAGCTGGGCATTTCTACCCAGAAGATGCACGCTCGTGGTCCAATGGGACTGCGTGAAATGACAACTTACAAGTACATCATCACAGGTGACGGCCATATTCGTTAGGAGGACAAGATGAAGATTGGATTTATTGGACTGGGCAATATGGGAGCGGCTCTAGCTCAAGCGGTCAGCCAGCAGGCAGACACTCAGCTCCTCCTCAGCAACCACAACCCAGTAAAAGCCCATGCTCTTCAAGAGAAGGTGGGAGGTCAGCTTTTTTCTAATGGGGAAGTAGCAGAGCAGGCCGAGGTGATTTTTCTTGGGGTCAAGCCTCACCTAATTCAGTCAGTCTTATCAGGATTACAGGACCAGATTAGCCAGAATCCATCAGCTATCTGGATTTCCATGGCAGCAGGAGTGACCCTTAACAGCCTGGAAGAATTTGTGTCTGCAGATAAACTCATTCGTATCATGCCCAATACACCTGTCGCTATCGGCCAAGGCATGACAACCTATAGCGTGGTCAATCAAGAACTCGCTCCGCTATTGGAACAAATTTTAGAAAAATCTGGCAAGGTACAGCAAGTGCCAGAGAAGTTGATAGATGCTGCGACGGCTATCGCGGGCTGTGGACCTGCCTTCGTCTATCAGATGATTGAGGCCCTGACAGATGCGGGTGTGCAGAATGGTCTTACAGCGGAGGATGCGAAAATTTTGTCTGCACAAACCTTGGCTGGAACTGCTCAAATGGTATTATCCAGCGACAAGCATCCAGCCCAGTTGAGGCAAGAAGTGACCTCGCCAGGTGGATCGACTATTGCAGGCGTGGTGGCTCTTGAAAAAGAAGGCTTCCGTTACGCCGTTATCAAGGCAGTCGCCGCCGCCCTCAAAAAGACTAGAAAATTAGGCAAAAAATAGAGAGAAAACAACAAAAAGCGGGAATTTTAATCCCGCTTTGTTTTTTCCTTGATCCATTGGCTGACATTGGATATAGTTTTGCTTTGCTCCGCTTTACGTTTTTGATCTTGTACAAAATCCGCAAAACTTTGCTTGACGCCGTCTTTTTGAACCTTGTCCTGCAAATCATGCCATTTCTTTTTAAGGTTGCTGGAATTTCGCTCGTAATAGGCTTCTAGAATCTCTTCTTTTGATTTGTAGTTCCGATAGAATGCATTTCGAGAAACCCCTGCTTTTCGTACTAACTCGGAAACCGAAATTTGCTTGAGTTCTTTTTTCTCTAGGAGAAATAGCAGAGCAGTTTCGATAGATTCCTTGGTTAGCTGATTGGCTTCTTTATTAGATTGATAGAGATTTTTTAATGATTTGGGTGAAATCTTACGCTCGGTCATATTCATCCTTTCCACTTGTGTGACGTCTGAAAGTAAATGCTTTCAGCTGGGATTGTTTAATGATATAATTGTAAGTAAATAGAGATTTATTGTCAAATAAAAAAGTAAAACTAGAAATGAGAATCCTATGTCAAAATGGAAAATTGTAGCAGATTCAGGCTGTGATTACCGTCAATTAGCGAATCTGGCGCCAAATACCGAATTTATTAGCGTGCCACTTACAATTCAGGTGGGAGATGAAGCATTCGTTGACGATGCAGGCTTGGATATTGACCATATGATGCATGTGATGGAAACTTCTAAGGTTGCAGCAGGTTCAGCATGTCCGAGTCCTCAGGCATATCAGTCCGCTTTTGAAGGAGCTGATCATATTATTGTCTTGACAATTACTGGTGGCTTGTCAGGAAGCTTTAATGCGGCTCGGATAGCAAGAGATATGTATTTGGAGGAGCATCCAGAAGTTCAAATTCACCTGATTGATAGCTTGTCAGCCGGTGGAGAAATGGACCTTTTGGTGGATGAAATCAACCGGTTGATTGGAACAGGTTTGGATTTCCCACAAGTAGTAGAGGCCATCACCCATTACCAAAACCATAGTAAGCTTCTCTTCGTATTGGCTAAGGTGGATAACCTTGTTAAGAATGGTCGTCTGAGCAAACTGGTTGGAACAGTTGTTGGACTGCTAAATATTCGAATGGTTGGTGAAGCGAGTGCTGAGGGCAAACTTGAGTTGCTTCAAAAAGCGCGAGGTCATAAAAAATCTGTCAAAGCGGCTTTCGAAGAAATGAAGAAAGCAGGGTATCAAGGAGGGCGCATTGTGATGGCACACCGTAACAATGTAAAGTTTTTCCAAGAATTTTCAGAGTTGGTCCGACATAGTTTTCCTGCCGCCATCATTGATGAGGTTGCAACGTCTGGATTGTGCAGTTTTTATGCAGAAGACGGAGGATTACTGATGGGCTATGAAATTGAGGCCTCCGTCCAATAGTTTTCAATCAAATATTTATAGTCATTTGAATTTGTAGCTTTGATACATCGTCACTTTCGGTTTGCCCTACTCTACGAAAGTGACTTGTTTCGCATATCTTATTTCCAACCTAGAACAGCCTTTAGGCTGTTCTAGCTACCTGCACCTCAGTTCCTTGTCTGACAACTCGTTCATTCGACTATAATATGATGTAACCAAATTTCCCTTCGGCACAAAAGCTGAAGGGGATTTGTTTATTCGATCTATTTGGATTGCAATCGTTGCTGAAGCATGTCCAACCTCTCTGGGAGATCTTCCCCATAGTGCAATTGGAGGAAATCATGCTTTTCGCCTTCAAAAAATTGACTCATTCTGATTTGCTGTTGAATGGCAGGCGTCACGGTTCCTTTTTCAATTTGAAAGGTTACACTTCCTTTTGAAATACGATATGGAAGGGATAGAGAATGTTGATTGAGGTATTCTTTCGTTTTATTCCACTGTACGTGGTGTATTTGATGAAGGTGCTGTGTATTTCGTGAAAACATGCCATTATCAATATACAGTGAAAGTGCCTTTTGCATGATGAGGTTGGTATCGTAGTCAATCAAGCTTTTGTGTTGTATAAAAGCATCGCGTAATTGGCTGGGAAGGCTAATTGCACCAATTCGTAGTGCGGGAAAGAGTGTAGGGGTGAAGGATTTGATATAGATGACACGATTGTCTGTATCAAGGTAATGCAATGGAAGACTGTGGCTGGAGTCAAAATCTGCTAAATAATCATCTTCAATGATGTAGACGTTGTATTGGTAAGCAAGTTTTACAATGGCAGTCTTAGTGGCTAGGTCATAAGTTGAACCGAGAGGGTTATGCAAGCGAGGAATAGTATAGAAAAATTTGATTTTTCCTTTTTTGAAAATGGATTCTAATTCTTCAAGGTCAATGCCATCAAGGTTGCGTTCAATGGTTTGATAAGGAATCCCTTGGTGTTGAACGAGTTCGACCATCCGTGAATAGGTAGGTTTTTCAATTAATATATCAGATTTGTCATTGGTAAATGTCATTTGCGTTAGAATATACAAAGCCTGTTGGCTACCAGCGGTAATCACCAACTGGTCTTTTTTTGTATAGACATGGTAATCCATTAGAAGGCTCTGGACAGATGAAATCAATTCTGCCAGTCCTTCTTGTTGGTGGTAGTAGTTAAAGAGATAGTTTTCTCTTCCAATGAGGCTTTCATGAAGACAAATGCGGAAATCTTCGTATGGTAATTCCTGAAAATCGGCTGGATTTAAATCGACCATATCTTCCTTGAAATGTTGGTCTTCCAGGATGTAGTATCCACTTTTTTCGACAGAATAGATTTTCTTTTGGTATTTAAGTTCGACCAATGCCTTTTGTACAGTGTCTTTGCTGCACTGATAAGCTTGACTAAGTTGCCGTACTGATGGGAGTTTTTGCCCACGTTTATAAGTATGGTTTTCAATAGCTTGGTTAATGTCTGAGATAATTTGCTGGTATTTTGTCATGTCAACTGTCCCCTTACAGATGATTTACTATTAGTATATAGCATTGTTTCAAGTAAGACAAGAACAAACTGTGCAGAGTAGGCAGAGAAGCGAGGCCTGTGTTATAATGAAAGGCATGAAGATTATTTTACCAAATGCTAAAGAATTAAATACAAATATGGATCCACAAGCTTTTCAGGATTTATCTCCAGAAAGTTTGCAAGTTTTATCTGAGCTTGGAAGTAAAGATTCTCAGCAGTTAGCAGATTTTTATAAATTGCCACTGGAAAGAGCGGAACTGGAGAAAGATCGTTGGACAAGGATAGTGCATGGTCAAGCAAAAACATATCCTGCTTGGCTCTTGTATGATGGATTGATGTATCGTTATATGCATCGAACTGAACTTTCTGACCAGGAACTGTCTTACATGAAAGATCATGTTTATATTGCAACTGGTTTTTATGGATTGATATCTCCATTCTCCCTCATTGCACCTCATCGTTTGGATTTTCAAGGGAGTTTAAAAGTGATGGGAAAATCATTGAAGCAATTTTGGCGTCCTTATTATGATGCTTGTCTGCAAAACGAAGATGTCATTATTTCTTTGGCATCTTCGGAATTTGAACAAGTTTTTTCTCCTGAAATTCAAAAGAGAATGGTAAGGGTGCTGTTTGTGGAAGAAAAGAATGGCAAGAGGAAAATACATTCCACAATATCCAAAAAGGGGAGAGGCAGATTTCTGTCATGGATGGCAGAGACAAATTGTGTGACCTTGGAACAATTAAAGGAAGTAAGGGTCGACGGTTTTCAGTTTGATGCTATGGCTTCCACTGATAGACAACTTTGTTTTGTAAGAAAGGTGGTTTGATCAAATAAATGAACAATTACGATTATCTAGTTGTTGGTGCAGGTCTGTTCGGTGCAGTCTTTGCTCATGAGGTAGCTAAAAAGGGTAAAAAAATCAAGGTTATCGAAAAACGAGACCACATTGCTGGTAACATCTATACAAAAGAAGTAGAAGGAATTCAGGTCCATGAATATTGAGCTCATATTTTCCACACTACTGAGAAGGAAAATTGGGACTATCTGAATCAGTTTGCGGAGTTCAACCGCTACACAAACACACCAGTTGCCAACTACAAGGGTGAGATTTACAATCTTCCATTCAACATGAATACCTTCAATAAACTGTGGGGTGTGGTTACTCCAGCGGAGGCAGAGGCAAAGATTGCTGAGCAACGTGCTGTTTTGGGAGGAAAAACACCTGAGAGCTTGGAAGAACAAGCCATCTCAGTAGTTGGTACAGACATCTATGAAAAATTGATCAAGTCATACACCGAGAAACAAAGGGAAAAACCATGTACGGAGTTGCCAGCCTTTATCATTCGTCGTTTGCCCGTGCGTTTGACTTACGACAATAACTATTTTAATGATACATTTCAAGGTATTCCCATTGGTGGTTACACGCAGATTGTTGAAAGAATGTTGGATCATGAGAATATTGATGTGGAGACAAATGTTGATTTCTTTGCCAATAAGGAAGACTATTTGGCGAACTATCCGAAGATTGTCTTTACAGGAATGATTGACGAGTTTTTTGATTACCAACTTGGTGAATTGGAATATCGTAGTCTTCTTTTTGAAACAGAAGTATTGGATATGGAAAACTATCAAGGGAATGCAGTTGTGAACTACACAGATAGTGAAACACCATTTACTCGAATCATCGAACACAAACATTTTGAATTTGGTACACAACCGAAAACCATTATTACACGTGAGTATTCGAAGACCTGGAAACGAGGCGATGAGCCGTATTATCCAGTGAACAATGATCATAACAACAAACTCTATACTGCTTATAAACTCCTCGCAGAACAACAAGAGAATGTTATATTTGGTGGACGTCTTGGTCATTATCGGTACTATGATATGCATCAAGTCATCGGAGCTGTCTTGCAGTGTGTGAGAAGTGAAGTTGAGTAAATATGACAAATAAAAAAGTACCCAGTTCGCGATTACCGTTGGAAACACGAAAAGGGTACTTTTATACTCTTCGAAAATCAAAAGTAGACGGAGTTGACTTGATTTGATGAACTTTAGTTCTATCTGCGTCTGCGTCATTTAGACTGATTTTGACTTTCATTGAGTATTAAATGTCATTTTAGAAATCACCTTAGGGGATTGATTTGAGTCAACAACCAGAAAATAAGAAAGTAATGTCTTATGCGTCTGGCTTCAAGAAATAGAATGGTTTTTAAATCCGATTATCTTTTGTAGAAAATAGGAATGAACCCAATCTATATTTGTTTCGCTGAAAATGAATAATGCTGATCTTCTAATAGTGCAATGTAAAAGTGGATTTGCGCAGCATGATAATAAGGCAACACATAAATGCCAACTATACCGAAGGTGATAGTAGAAAGTAGGAACCATCCGATGAAATGCAGATCTAACAGAAAGCGTTTCATTTTGTATCCTTTCATTAGGTTCCGACTGTATTTAACGGTAGAAAGAGGATTGCGGTAGTCATTCGTGGTTAATTGATCAAATAAAACTGTCTCAACTTGCGAATAGGCGTAGATTTGAGGTAGATAAATAATCAATCCAATGATCATCAGCAAAAATCCGATGAAAAACAGCATGCCTGTCACACTGAGAATGTCATAGGGAATTTGAACCTCGGTAACGCTCCCTTTTGAAGGGAGAAAACTCGATAAATAGATAATTGAGCCTAAAAAACATACTAGACCGATGTAGAAAATAAGGCCCCAAAGAAATAACAAAATGCGCTTTAAGATGAAAGTAAAGAAAATCTTTTTAAAATGTTCATGTTGAAAAATAGCCAATGAACTGCTCACTCTGTACTCATTCGCTCCCTGTTTAATGCCTTTGAAAAGAGCCCACGTTATAGATAGATATAAAAGGCTCATTAAGAGTCCATAAAAGATAGGAAATAGTATGCTAGACAGTAGGTAACTGAAATGTAGATTGGATCCATCTTGTGACAAGTATACCTCAAGAATAGATTGACGAGTGGATGAGAAAAGTTGGACACTGACGGATATGAGCACTGGAATAAGTGCAATTTGAAAGATGTTGGGAGTATCTTGTAATGTTTTTCTAGCCTTGTCAGTGATTGTAGCAATAGTCAACATAGATATGGTCTCCTTTGATAGACATTGTAACATAATTCTAGATGACAAGCTAGATTTTTTTTGATAGACTGGAAGGTGCTGTGGAAATTAATCGATTCCTTATTTCAAGATAGTTAGAGTAAGTTTTGTTCTTCTCAACTATCAAAACGATTCGTCGGATACACATGGAAATGATACTTGTTTATTTTTCATATGACAGACCAATCGATTAGACCATGCAAGATTAAATTCCTAGGACTGTTTTTCCTAGCGGGAGGTAAATAAAAGATGACAGATGTTCCAATCAAGTATCGCTTGATTAAGAAAGAAAAGCATACAGGTGCTCGTTTGGGTGAAATTATTACCCCACACGGGACCTTTCCAACCCCTATGTTTATGCCAGTTGGGACTCAGGCAACGGTAAAGACCATGTCGCCTGAAGAATTGAAAGAGATGGGATCAGGGATTATCCTATCCAATACCTATCATCTGTGGCTCCGCCCAGGTGACGACTTAGTGGCTCGTGCAGGTGGTTTGCACAAGTTTATGAGTTGGGATCAACCAATTCTGACTGACTCAGGCGGTTTCCAAGTATACTCTCTAGCAGATAGCCGAAATATTACTGAAGAAGGTGTTACATTTAAAAACCATCTCAATGGTAGTAAAATGTTCTTGTCACCTGAAAAAGCTATCTCAATTCAGAACAATCTTGGTTCGGATATTATGATGAGTTTCGACGAGTGTCCGCAGTTTTATCAACCTTACGATTATGTAAAAAAATCGATTGAAAGAACCAGTCGTTGGGCAGATCGTGGTCTTAAGGCTCATCTTCGTCCCCATGACCAAGGCTTATTTGGTATTGTGCAGGGTGCTGGTTTTGAGGATCTTCGTCGCCAATCAGCTCATGATTTGGTTAGCATGGATTTTCCAGGATACTCTATTGGGGGATTGGCTGTTGGGGAGACACATGATGAAATGAATGCTGTACTGGATTTCACCACCCCACTATTGCCAGAGAATAAGCCTCGTTACCTCATGGGTGTTGGAGCACCAGATAGCTTGATTGATGGTGTGATTCGTGGGGTTGATATGTTTGACTGTGTACTACCAACACGCATTGCACGTAATGGAACATGCATGACCAGTC
Organism: Streptococcus sp. VTCC 12886; assembly: GCF_049893425.1. NCBI lineage: Bacteria > Bacillati > Bacillota > Bacilli > Lactobacillales > Streptococcaceae > Streptococcus > Streptococcus sp. VTCC 12886. Next base: position 19,794 of record NZ_JBMVJB010000023.1, read on the forward strand.
AAGGACGTCTTGTGGTTAAAAATGCTCAGTTCGCTGAGGACTTTACACCATTAGATCCAGAGTGCGATTGCTACACATGTAAAAACTACACACGTGCGTATCTCCGTCATTTACTTAAGGCCGACGAGACATTTGGTATTCGTTTGACCAGTTATCACAATCTATTTTTCTTGATTAACCTAATGAAAAATGTCCGTCAAGCAATCATGGATGACAACCTTTTGGAATTCCGTCAAGACTTTATGGAAAAATATGGTTACGGTAAAAACGGACGAAATTTTTAAGATAAAAAGCCTTCTTGGTTGGACTAAGACATTTTTTAGTTACACTTTCTTACAATTTTGTTAGACACGCATACAAATAAATAAAGCATACGATTATGAAACTCTTCGGTAACATGATCGTATGCTTTTATATTAATAATCGGCTTTAAAGCACTTCTATTTAACATCAAAAGGAACTGTTGCCAACGAGCTTTGAGGAGTGAAGAAACGATTGGTTCCCATTAACCTTCAAAATACAAGAGTTCTTTTGGTGTTTTTGTGAAGAGTTCAAATCCAGTTTCTGTGACATAACCGCAGTCTTCAATCCGGACACCAACTTTTCCTGGAATATAAATACCAGGTTCAACTGAGAAGCACATGCCTTCTTTGATAACCAGGTCGTTGCCTTCCATAATAGATGGAAATTCGTGGACACTCATGCCCAAACCATGTCCAAGACGGTGGTTGAAATACTCACCATAACCAGCTTTTTCAATCACTGATCGTGCGGCATAGTCAATTTCACTAGCGGTCACACCAGGCTTGATCATATTAACTGCAGTCATATGAGCCTCTAAAGTTAAGTTGTAAATATCCTGTTTAAACTGGTCTGGCTTACCGACAGCGACTGTGCGCGTCATATCCGAAGTATATCCCAAAGCTTCTACACCTAGGTCGAACAATAGCAGAGCGTCATTTTCGATTTTGTTTGTTGATGGAATTCCGTGTGGGTTAGCGGCATTATTTCCAGTTAAGACCATGGTATCAAAGCTCATTTTTGAAATGCCTTGTTTTTTCATTTCAAATTCAATCTGAGCAATGATATCAGTTTCTGTTACGTTGAGTGAGATATTATCAAAGCCAATTTGCATTGCTTTATCTGCAAATTCACCAGCAACCAACATTTTTTCTATTTCATCACGCGACTTGATCAATTTCATAGTATTGATTAATGGTGTAATATCAGAGAATGGTTGATTGAAGATGGATTGAAGACCATGATAACGTGTTAGGTTTAGGTTGTCAAATTCAGCACCAATCGCTGAGAAATGCTTTTGAGGAAGTTTATTTTTGATGATTTGCCATGGATTTTCTGAATCCATATATCCAGCGACTGGAAAATCAACTGTGGCAACTGCACGCTCCACATCCAAGGCAGGAAGGAAAAGGAGTGATTCATGATCAGGCATGACAAAGAGAAACATATGGCGCTCATGCGGATCACTAAGGTAACCAGTCAGATAATAAATACTAATTGGATCTGAAAAGATTGCTAAATCTAATTTATTTGAATCGAGGTAATTTTGGACGTGTTGCAATTTTGACATGGCTTTTCCTTTAAAATTTGGTAATCATTTTGAAATTTCTTTTATTATATAGACTATTGTTTCAAAAAATCAAAAAATTTGCAAGTACAAAGGAAAAAAATACGATTTTCTCTTGAAAGTGGTTTCAAAAAATGATACACTATGATTGAGTGAAAGCGTAATTTTCATAGAAATTTGATTTAAGAAAGGAAGGGTAAATAGATGATGAATACAGACGATACCGTGACGATTTATGACGTTGCGCGTGAAGCTGGTGTGTCAATGGCTACAGTCAGTCGTGTAGTCAATGGTAATAAAAATGTCAAAGAAAACACTCGTAAAAAAGTGTTAGAGGTGATTGATCGATTAGATTATCGCCCAAATGCTGTTGCGCGTGGTTTGGCAAGTAAAAAAACGACAACTGTGGGGGTTGTGATTCCAAATATTGCCAATGTCTATTTTGCAACCTTGGCTAAGGGGATTGATGACATTGCTGATATGTATAAGTATAATATCGTATTGGCAAACAGTGATGAAAATGACGAGAAAGAAATTAATGTTGTCAATACATTGTTTTCTAAGCAAGTCGATGGTATTATCTTCATGGGCTATCATCTGACAGATAAGATTCGTGCGGAATTTTCGCGTTCACGCACTCCGATTGTATTAGCAGGTACTGTCGATTTGGAACACCAATTGCCAAGTGTCAATATTGACTACGCAGCTGCAAGTAGTGATGCAGTAAAATTGCTTGCTAAAAATAACAAAAAAATCGCCTTTGTTTCAGGTCCATTGGTTGATGACATCAATGGGAAAATTCGTTTTTCTGGTTACAAAGAAGGACTCCAAGCGAATGGTTTAGAGTTTAATGAAGGTCTTGTCTTTGAATCAAAATACAAATATGAAGAAGGCTATGCCTTGGCGGAACGTGTCTTGAATGCGGGAGCAACTGCAGCATATGTCGCTGAAGATGAAATCGCTGCCGGTTTGTTAAATGGTATTAGTGATCGTGGTATAAAGGTTCCTGAAGAATTTGAAATCATTACAAGTGATGATTCACAGGTAACAAAATATACTCGTCCAAATCTGACGTCCATCAATCAACCGATTTACGATATTGGCGCAATTGCCATGCGTATGTTGACAAAAATTATGCACAAGGAAGAATTGGATAATCGCGAAGTTATCTTGAATCATGGTATCAAGGAACGTAAATCTACAAAATAAGGATTCAGAAGTCGAACTAATCAGTCGGCTTCTTTTTACTTTTTCAGAAAATAGGTAAGGGATTTCCCTATCTGTTTACGGTTTCACTATTTGAAAAAGTAGTGTATAATACATATATGAGTACAAAGAAATTAGTCATAAACATGTTAAGTTCTAGCGAAAAAGTAAAGGGACAAGGGGTATCAGGGGCCTATAGAGAGCTGATGCACTTATTGCGAGAACGTGGAACAACTAAGCTAGACATTAAAGAAAAACTATTTGTTAAGGCGGATGTAACCCATTACCATACCATAGATCCCATCTTTTTTTTGACGACATTTTTTAAGAAAAGAACAGGGCGACGAGTTGGTTATGTGCATTTTCTTCCTGATACTCTTGAAGGTAGCTTACAAATTCCACGTTTTCTTAATCCTCTTGTATCTTGGTATGTGATTACCTTTTATAATCGTATGGACCAGTTAGTGGTCGTCAATCCGAGTTTCATAGATGATTTAGTGGAGTATGGAATTTCACGCGATAAAATCACTTATTTACCAAACTTTGTAAATCGTGATCAGTGGCATCCTCTTTCTACAGAAGAAGTGCAAGATGTTCGAAAACAGTACGCAATTTCTCCAGATCAATTTGTTGTATTAGGTGCAGGGCAAGTGCAGAGACGAAAAGGAATTGATGACTTTGCACAATTAGCAAGAGAATGTCCAGATGTGATCTTTGTTTGGGCAGGTGGTTTTTCATTTGGTAATATGACTGATGGACATGCAGAATACAAAAAATTAATGGAGCAGCCTCCTAAAAATCTCATTTTCACAGGGATTGTTGATGCAGAAGAAATGCTAAAATTGTATAACATGGCTGATGTTTTCTTTTTACCTAGTTATAGTGAATTATTCCCAATGACGATTTTAGAAGCAGCCAGTTGTGGTACACCCATCATGTTGCGAGACATTGATTTATACAAGGTTATTCTCGAGGGAATGTATTTGCCAGTAAAAAATATGGATGAAATGAAAACGGCTATAGAAACGTTGCAGAATCAACCAAATCAGCTGGTTGAATTGACAAATAAAGCGAGAGAGATTTCTAACTATTATTCTCCGGAATCCTTGCTTGAAAAGTGGCTTGCCTTTTACCAAGAGCAGGCTGATTTAGCTAAATCATAATACATAAAATAGGAGAAAGCATGCGGATTGGATTATTTACAGACACCTATTTTCCACAAGTTTCGGGTGTGGCAACTTCGATTCGAACTCTCAAAACTGAGCTTGAAAAATTAGGTCATACAGTATTTATTTTTACAACAACAGATGAGGGTGTCAATCGCTACGAGGATTGGGATATTATACGTATACCGAGTGTTCCATTTTTCGCATTTAAAGACCGGCGAGTAGCCTATGCTGGTTTTAAAGATGCCTTAAAGATAGCAAGTCGCTATAGGTTGGACTTGGTTCACACCCATACAGAATTTACCTTAGGTATTCTAGGTAAGATGGTTGCAAAAGAACTACAAGTTCCTGTTGTGCATACCTATCATACTCAATATGAGGATTATGTACACTATATCGCTAAGGGACGGTTGATTCGTCCTGGAATGATAAAATATTTTGCTCGCTCGTTCCTTCATGATTTGGACGGTGTTATTTGTCCGAGTGAAATTGTTGAGGAACTATTAGTACGATACAATGTTCCTATTTCAAAAAGGGTCATACCAACAGGGATTGACTTGGCAAAATTTGATCGCCCTGAAATCTGTCCTTCGGACATTGAGGAATTAAGGGAACAACTGGGCATTGGACCAGATGAAACCATGTTACTCAGCCTATCTCGTATCTCACATGAAAAGAATATTCAGGCTGTTATTAAAGCAATGCCGAACATTTTGGCGGACAATCCAAAGGTAAAACTAGTTATTGTTGGTGGTGGGCCATATGAGACAGCTTTGCAGGATATGATTGTTGAATTGAGACTGACAGATTCTGTTCAGATGACGGGAATGGTTGCACCAAGTGATACAGCTCTGTATTATAAAGCTGCCGATTTTTTTATTTCGGCTTCAACAAGTGAGACCCAAGGGTTGACCTTCTTAGAGAGCTTGGCAACGGGAACCCCCATTATCGCTCACTCGAATCCCTATTTGTCTAATGTTATCACTGATAAGATGTTTGGAACGCTATTTTTACATGAAGAAGAACTTTCAGATGCGGTCATTGAAGCAATTGTCATGACCCCTCCTATGAATCCTCATGTTTTGGAAAAAAAATTATATGAAATTTCCGCGACTAACTTCGGACGCAGAGTGTTTGAATACTATCTCGATTTGAAAATTTCATATGATTTCAAAAAAGAGCATACAAATCAAGATAGTGTGGCTGAAGTATTGTTAAAAGAAGCCATTTATTTACCACGTAAAGCAGTAGTCAAATCAACAGATACTACAGCAAGGATGCTAAAAAAATCTGTTGAACAGGTGAAGTCTATTCGGAATTTCTTTGATTAATTTGGAGGGTTCAAATGGAAAGATTACAAAAGGAGAGTTGGAAGAGTCTGGCTGTAGTAGCCCTTATTATACTATTCATGTATGCAGGTATTTACCTGATTGCCTTTCATCTGATTAGTGACACCATGCTTTCTAAGGAGCTGGTGGTCGGGAATATATTGCTCTATACTCCTATTGTGTTGTTCCTAACGGGTCTTCTTTGTGGATTTTTAAACGGCTTTTCTCTTAGCCTTCTTGCCTTGGTTTTACTGCTTTATCCTGTAACCATCTTTTTCTTTAAGGAATGGATTATTCTCTACCAGATTGTCTACACCTTATGTGCTCTGATTATGTGCTCTGATTGGAAATGGGATAGGAGCTCTGCTATTTACACAAAGGAAAAAAATGAAGAAAAATCCTTGAAAAATCAGGAAATCCTGATATAATAGCTGTTAGAGACTTATCAATTCTAGGAAATCTTTGAGAGAGTGGGCGTTTGGTGAAAGTACACAGAGGATAGAATTGACACTACTCGGTATGATTTTATGCAAACATAAAAGGGTGGTTCCCTTATCGCCAAACATGAGGTCTATGACACTTTTTTGTCGTAGATAAATGAAGGTGGAACCACGTTACGACGTCCTTTTGCAAGGACGTCGTATTTTCTTTTTTGACAAAACAAGGAGATGAAGTTGACCAGCATTCCACAAGAAACGATTGACCGTTGCCTAGCCATTCGCAAGGCTTACAGAGAATTGGAAGTCAAGCACCACGATAAAGAGTGGTCCATTGAGGAGTGAAACAGTCTGGGGATAGACTGTTTCAGCTCGACAACTTAAAATAAAGAATTGTTGACCAACGATATTGGTAACATGAACCGTCTGATTATGACCAAGCAGGGCCGTTACTATGATGAAACACCCTATAGCTTAGAGCATAAAATGGCTGAAAATATCTAGTGGTTGATTGAACTGGCTGACCGCCTGGATATTGATTTTCAAAAAGAAATGGAAACCTTTTTAACTCAGAAAGAAGAGTTATTGGGGATTAAAAAATAAATAAAAAAATAGAAAGGACTAGGGTCTCCGTATTTGGTTGAACTGAATACGGGCTACGGACTGGGCCAAAAAGATAAACGAGAACTAGATGCTTGCGTCGTCGTTTTGTTTCCTATTTTGTCTGTGTCCGCTTAACACCCTTTATATCTTATATTATGATTAACATTACTTTCCCAGATGGTGCTGTTCGTGAGTACCAAGCTGGTGTGACTACTTTTGAAATTGCGGAGAGCATCAGCAAGTCTTTGGCGAAAAAGGCTCTTGCTGGTAAGTTTAATGGTAAATTGATTGACACTACTCGTGCTATTGAAGAGGACGGTACGCTTGAAATCGTAACGCCTGACCATGAGGATGCCTTGGACATCTTGCGTCACTCAGCGGCGCACTTGTTTGCCCAAGCAGCTCGTCGGCTTTTCCCAGACATCAAGTTGGGTGTTGGTCCAGCTATTCAGGACGGTTTTTATTACGATACGGACAATGCAGCAGGTCAGATTTCAAATGAAGACCTGCCACGTATTCAGGAAGAAATGGCTAAAATTGTCAAAGAGAATTTCCCTTCAGAACGTCGTGAGGTAACTAAGGAAGAAGCTCTTGAAATTTTCAAAAATGATCCTTACAAGTTGGAATTGATTCAAGAACACTCGGATGACGAGGGCGGTTTGACCATCTATACCCAAGGCGAATACGTTGACCTCTGCCGTGGGCCACACGTTCCGTCAACAGGTCGTATCCAGATTTTTGAATTGCTCAACGTGGCAGGTGCTTACTGGCGTGGTAAGAGCGAAAATCCAATGATGCAACGTGTGTATGGTACAGCTTGGTTTGACAAAAAAGATCTCAAAGCATACCTGCAAATGCGTGAAGAGGCCAAAGAGCGTGACCACCGTAAACTTGGTAAGGAATTGGATCTTTTCATGATTAGCCAAGAAGTTGGTCAAGGTTTGCCATTCTGGTTGCCAAATGGAGCGACTATCCGTCGTACCTTGGAGCGTTACATCACAGACAAGGAATTGGCTTCAGGTTACCAGCACGTTTATACGCCACCTTTGGCTTCTGTCGAACTCTACAAGACCTCAGGTCACTGGGATCATTATTCAGAAGACATGTTTCCAACTATGGACATGGGTGACGGTGAGGAGTTTGTGCTTCGTCCGATGAACTGTCCGCACCACATTCAAGTTTATAAAAATCATGTGCGTTCTTACCGCGAATTGCCAGTGCGTATCGCTGAGCTTGGGATGATGCACCGCTATGAGAAATCTGGTGCTCTTACAGGTTTGCAACGGGTACGTGAGATGACTCTTAACGACGGTCATATTTTCGTGACACCTGAGCAAATCCAAGAAGAGTTCAAAAAAGCACTTCAGTTGATTATCGAAGTGTACGCAGATTTCAACCTAAACGACTACCGTTTCCGTCTGTCATATCGTGACCCAGAGGACAAAGAGAAGTACTATGACAACGATGAGATGTGGGAAAATGCCCAGCGTATGTTGAAAGATGCTATGGATGAAATGGGCGTGGACTACTTCGAGGCAGAGGGGGAAGCAGCCTTTTACGGTCCAAAATTGGATATCCAGGTGAGAACTGCCTTAGGTAATGAGGAGACTCTATCAACCATTCAGTTGGACTTCCTCTTGCCAGAACGTTTTGGTTTGACCTACATTGGTGCTGATGGTGAAGAACACCGCCCAGTTATGATTCACCGTGGTGTTATCTCAACTATGGAACGCTTCACAGCCATTTTGATTGAAACCTACAAGGGCGCCTTCCCAACTTGGTTAGCTCCAACCCAAGTGACTATGATTCCAATCTCTGTGGAAGCTCACTTGGATTACGCTTGGAAGGTTGCAAAAGAATTGCAAGACCGTGGTGTTCGCGTACACGTGGATGAACGTAACGAGAAGATGCAGTACAAGATTCGTCAGAGTCAGACCAGCAAGATTCCATACCAGCTCATCGTTGGTGACAAGGAAATGAAAGATAATGCTGTCAACGTTCGTCGCTACGGCAGTAAGGCAACGCAAACTCAGTCTGTTGCAGAATTTGTGGACCATATCCTAGCAGATATTGCTCGTAAGTCAAGACCAGCTGAAGAAGAATAAACAAAGCAAGAAGTCCGAATGGACTTCTTTTTTGACAGCAAAAAAATCCCAACCAACTGGCTGGGAGAAATCTTACTCTATGCTGCTCGCCCAAGACTTAGCCACATAACGTGACAGACTTGAAATGGCAAAATTGATAACAAAGTAGATGAGAGCAACCATGAGGTAAAGGGCAAAAACTTGTTCTGCTTCAAAGTAGCGTCCCATGAGGATTTGACTAGAACCAAAGAGTTCTTGCAGGGCGATAACGGAATAGAGAAAACTAGTGTCCTTGATGACCGTTACAATCTGCGAGATGATGGCTGGCAGCATTTTGCGAATAGCTTGAGGCATAATGATATAGACCATGATTTGTACAGGGGTAAAACCCTGTGACAAACCAGCTTCGGTCTGGCCCGGTCCGATGGCGTTTAGACCACCGCGGATAATCTCGGCCATGGCTGCCGTGGTAAAAATAGTAAAAGCAGTAATACCAGCAGGCGTTGACTTCATTTGGAAGACTAGGAAAACTGTGAAAATCCACAGCAAGTTTGGGACATTACGCACAAATTCAATATAGATGGTTGCAATCCACTTGAAAATTGGATTTTTCCCATTACGCATGATGGCTAAAATCATTCCGAAAAGAATGGATAGGATTACCGAAATACTTGAAATATAGACTGTTAACTTCAAACCACTCCACAAGAGTTGGAAGGTTGAAGGTTTGAGTAATTCTAAAACATAATTCATCGTTCAACCTCCTTTTAGTGTGAAAAGGCTGACTTATTCTTTTCTTCAATGCGTCGGCCCCAGCTTGCAACAGGGAAGCACATGATGAAGTAAAGGAAAGCAGCACCAGCAAAGGCTGGGATGTAGTTAGCATTCATGGCAGACCAAGATTTTGTCATAAACATAATATCAGCTCCTGAGATGATGGCAACAGTGGCAGTATTCTTAATCAAGTTCACGACTTGGTTGGTCAAAGGTGGCAGAATGGTCGGAATGGCCTGTGGCAAAATGATAATCCACATGGTTTCAGCTTGAGTAAATCCTTGTGAAAGTGCAGCTTCTGTTTGACCAGTTGGCACAGCTTCAATCCCTGCACGAATGACCTCTGCAATATAGGCACCGTGATAGAGTCCCACGCAGATAACAGCTGTCCAGTAGATGGACGGCATGAGAACATAATTTGAAATCAGCGGAAGTCCATAATAAACAATCATGAACTGAACCAAAAGCGGCGTATTCTGATAGTATTCAACATAGACACGTGCGATGATTTTTAAAACTTTATTTTTACTTGAAGAGAGACTACCAAAGACAATTCCTAAAAACATGGCCATGATAAAGGCTCCGACAGAAATGGCTAAGGTAAAGAGAAATCCTTGGAAAAAAATTGGAAAATCCTTGAAATAACTGACCCAATTCTCCCAAGCGTAAGGACTAGTTGTTAAAACTGTCATATTGTTCACCTTTCTATTCGTCAGTTTCTGTGACTGGTTCTAGACCATTGGCATCATAGAAGGCCTGAAGAGTACCATCGGAAGTCCATTTTTCAACAAGGCTGTTTAAGTAGTTGTTAAGGTCTTTGTTAGATAATTTAGTAACAATTCCATAATCAGAAGCTGAGAAGCTAAAGTCCATTAGTTCTGATTTTGAGCCAATGTAACCGGATAGAATGGATTGGTCAACAGAGAAGGCATCAGTTCTATGTGCTCTAAGGGATACGGAGAGTTCCGGATAGGAACCGAGTTCAGCAAAGTTTACTGCAATGCCATACTTATCTGCCAATTCAGAGACGAGGGTACGTGTAATGGAACCCTGAGCTACTCCGATTGTCTTTCCATTTAGGTCGGTAAAGGTCTTAATTCCACTATCCTTATTGACCAAGAAGCCAACGGCATCTGTGTAGTAAGGAGTTGTGAAATTGTAGAGTAACTTGCGTTCTTCTGTGATGGTGAAGGTTGCGATGACCAAATCCACTTGACCATTATCGAGAAGTGGTCCACGTGTTTGGGCAGTAACCGGAGTGAATTCAATATCTACACCTAATTCGTCTGCGATTTTGCGAGCAATGTCAATCTCCAATCCTTCAAATTCACCAGAATCTGGGTTCTTGTAGCCAAAGTTTGGAACATCCTGTTTGACACCAACTCGGAGAACACCTCTCTCGATTATTGCCTGAACTTGGTCACTGTTCGATAATTCTGTAGGGGTATCTGTTTGCGCAATGGGCTGTTTAACTACGAATAGGAGTATGGCTACTAGGACTAGTAGTGGAAATGTCAGAAAGAGAGTATGATTCTTCTTTTTCATAGGTACCTCCTATAACTTTACCTTATCAGATTCGTGGTTGATGATCTTACTGAGGAATTGCTTAGCTCTTGGTTCGGTTGGGTTTTCAAAGAATCCATTGACATCGGTCGTGTCTACCAAAACCTCTCCCTCAGCCATAAAGATAATACGGTCAGCAACCTCACGTGCAAAGCTCATTTCATGCGTTACAACAATCATGTTCATCCCATCTCGCGCTAATTTTTGCATTACCGCTAAAACATCACCGATGGTTTCTGGATCGAGGGCAGAAGTTGGTTCATCAAACAACAAAAGTTCAGGTTGCATAGCCAATCCACGTGCAATTGCGACACGTTGTTTTTGTCCGCCAGATAGCATAGCAGGATAGGAATCTTTTCTATCCCAAAGGTTAACAAACTCGAGGTATTTTTGAGCAGTTTTTTCAGCAGTTGCCTTATCAATACCTAAGACCTTTGTCGGAGCTAGGGTAACATTTTCTAAAACTGTCTTGTGTGGATAGAGATTAAAATGCTGGAAGACCATACCGACTTCTTTACGTAAGGCAACTAATTCTTTGATGGACGTAGAAGAAATATCATGACCATTGACGACCAATTGACCTTCATCGATTGCTTCTAAACCATTGATAGTTCGGATGAGTGTCGATTTTCCTGAACCAGATGGTCCGAGCAATACGACAACCTGTCCAGGTTCAAATTTCAAGTTTATATTGCGTAAGGCGTGGTAGTCGCCGTAGTATTTATTTACATTTTTAAAATCTACTAATGCCATAAGTGTCTCCTTCAATAAAAAACATGGTATTAGTATCATATCATTGCAATCATTAAATGTCAAGCAAATTCAGACAATTTAATAAATAGCATGTCATAAAACGTAACATAAGATTATGTGCACATCTTGTAAAATGAAATTTTTAAATAAGTTTGATATAATAGATAAAAGATAATAAAGATAATAAAGATAATAAAGATAATAAAGATAATAAAGATAATAAAGGTAATAAAAAATGAAGAAAATTTTAATTGTTGATGATGAGAAACCAATCTCGGATATTATTAAGTTCAATATGACACGTGAAGGATATGAGGTAGTTACTGCGTTTGATGGACGTGAGGCGCTTGATATTTTTGAAGCAGAGTTTCCAGACATTGTTATTTTAGATTTAATGCTTCCAGAAATAGATGGATTAGAAGTAGCACGGACGATTCGAAAAACAAGTAATGTTCCTATTTTAATGTTGTCAGCTAAAGATAGTGAGTTTGATAAAGTTATTGGGCTTGAAATTGGTGCGGATGACTATGTGACAAAGCCATTCTCAAACCGTGAATTACAGGCACGTGTAAAAGCTCTTCTTCGTCGAAGTGAATTGGCTGAGACGCAAGGAGCAGTTGAATCATCTGGTACTCCAGAATTGGTAATCGGTGATTTGGTAATTGTTCCAGATGCTTTTGTAGCTAAGAAACATGGAAAAGAACTTGAACTAACACACCGTGAATTTGAATTATTGTATCATTTGGCCAAGCACATTGGGCAAGTCATGACGCGAGAGCATCTACTTGAGACTGTTTGGGGATATGATTATTTTGGAGATGTACGTACTGTGGACGTGACAGTTCGACGCTTGCGTGAAAAAATTGAAGACACTCCAAGTCGTCCGGAATACATCTTGACACGCAGGGGAGTAGGTTATTTTATAAAAGCTTATGATTAATCAATTACGCTATCTAATTACAACAGCTGAATTTTGGTTTGTTGTTATTTTGGTCGGCTTTCTAATGGCGTTGACAGTATTGTTGATAGAAAACTATCGTGACAATAAGCAGATTCAATTACTCAATAAAAAAGTTGGCGCCTTGATAGATGGTAATTACTCTGATGTATTGGATTTGCGAGGAAGTCCAGAGATTACTGAAATGGCAAATTCACTGAATGATTTGTCAGAAGTAATCCGTTTAACGCACGATAACCTAGAACAAGAAAAAATCCGGCTCAGTTCCATTCTTTCCTACATGAGTGATGGAGTCATTGCTACAGATCGTATTGGCCGAATTATCATGGTCAATGATATGGCGCAGAAACAACTGGGGTTAAAAGATCATAAACAGGAGCAATATTTTTTACTTGATGTTCTAGAACTTCAAGACCAATATAGTCTGCGTGAGTTGCTATCTCAAACACCTGAAATCGTCTTAGAAAAAGTTAATGAGAATCAAGAATTACTGACCTTACGAGCTAATTTTGCAACGATTAGGAGTGAAAGTGGGCTCATATCAGGGTTGGTTGTTGTCCTACATGATATGACGGAGCAGGCCAAGGAGGAACGTGAGCGCAGACTGTTTGTTTCTAATGTCAGTCACGAATTGCGTACACCGTTGACCTCGGTTAAATCATATTTGGAAGCCTTGGATGAGGGAGCTCTGACCGAATCGGTTGCCCCAAGTTTTGTCAAGGTATCCTTAGATGAAACCAACCGGATGATGCGGATGATTACAGATCTTTTAAGTTTATCTCGCATTGATAATCAGGTTGGAGAGATGGATGTAGAGTTAATCAATTTTACAGCCTTTATCACTTTTATCTTGAATCGCTTTGATCAGATGAAGAATTCTGATGTTGGTAAGACCTACGCTATTATTCGTGATTACCAGATTAGTCCAATTTGGGTTGAAATTGATACCGATAAGATGACGCAGGTACTGGATAATATTTTGAATAATGCTATCAAGTATTCTCCAGATGGGGGAAACATTACCTTTAGTATGAAAACGACAGATAGTCAGCTTATTCTTTCTATTTCAGATGAAGGTTTGGGAATTCCTAAAGCTGATTTACCTAAAATATTTGACCGTTTCTATCGAGTTGATAAAGCGCGTTCGAGAGCCCAAGGGGGCACAGGTTTAGGTTTGGCGATTGCAAAAGAGATTGTAAAGCAACACAAAGGTTTCATTTGGGCTAAAAGTGAGTATGGACATGGTTCGACATTTACGATTGTCTTACCATATAGTAAGGATATTGCACTGGATGAGTGGGAAGAGGTTGCTGAGGAAGAATAGGGGAGTATGATCGGAACTGGTTTTAATTATAGTATTTTAGCATCCGGGTCTAGTGGAAATTGTTTTTATTTGGAAACGGATAAAAAGAAAATTTTAGTGGATGCAGGTTTATCGGGAAAAAAAATCACTAGTCTTTTGGCAGAAATTGACCGAAAACCAGATGATATTGATGCCATTTTAGTCACCCATGAACATAGCGATCATATCCATGGTATAGGAGTGTTAGCTCGTAAATATGGTATGGATATTTATGCCAATGAATTGACCTGGCAGGCAATGGAAAGCAAGCTGGGCAAAATTGATGTCGCCCAAAAACACATTTTTGAATTGGGCTCAATGAAAACTTTTGGAGACCTAGATATTGAGTCATTTGGTGTCAGCCACGATGCTGCTTGTCCGCAGTTCTACCGTTTTATGAAAGATGATAAATCCTTTGTTATGTTGACGGATACTGGTTATGTTAGTGACCGAATGGTGGGTATTGTGGAAAATGCAGATGCCTATTTGATTGAATCCAATCATGATGTTGAAATCCTTCGTTCGGGTTCTTATTCTTGGAATTTGAAGCAACGGATTTTGTCGGATAAAGGGCATCTTTGTAACGAAGATGGTGCAGATGCCATGATTCGTTCGCTCGGAAATCGGACCACTAAGATTTACCTAGGGCATCTATCAAAGGAAAATAATATCAAGGAACTGGCACATATGACTATGGTTAACCAATTGGCACAAGCTGATTTAGGTGTTGGTACAGATTTTCAAATTTATGATACTTCGCCAGATACAGCGACTGTATTGACCAAGATTTGATAGATAGAAAGATCCGTAAAAGGTCGTGTTCGCACGGCTTTTTTGTTTTTTTGCGATGAAGTGAAAAGAGGAAAAATGATATAATAATTCGCGCTATTATTTCAAATTTATTCACTGTTACTAGTAGAATTGAAAAGACTTATATTGGAGACGATTTTATTGTGGAGGAAGATTATTGTATGGAGAAAATATTTCTTGAAAGGGAGGCTAAGGCTAAAAATTATGATTTTCCTGTGGTATAATAAGAAGAATATTTCTAGAATGAGGTTTGTCTTTTGAAAAAAAAGAATCATCAATCAACTGGTAATGCAAGAAATATGATTCCAATTCGATTAAATATTTTATTTGGAGTCGTCATTTTATTATTTACAGTGCTGATTGTTCGGTTGGCAGATATGCAGATTGTGCATCATGATTTTTATAGTAATAAATTAGCAACTGCTAGTCAGAAAGTAGTCACTAAAAGTTCTGTTCGAGGACTGATTTACGATGCCAAAGGAAAGCCTTTGGTTGAAAATCAGATACAACAAGTAGTGTCCTTTACGCGCTCCAATAAAATGACTGCTGAGGAAATGAAGCAGGTTGCTAAAAATTTACTTCAATGGGTCACAGTGTCGGATGTCAGTGTTTCAGATCGGGATAAAGCTGACTACTATTTGGCAGATCAAACAGTCTACCAGGAAGTGCTAAATAAACTTCCTAAAGAGCAACGATTCGATGCAGATGGCAATTATTTAAGTGAATCAGAAATCTATACAAATGCTGTTGCTAGTTTAACGCCTGAACAGTTAAACTACTCTGATGAAGAGTTGAAAGCAATTGAACTATTTACGCAGATGAATGCTGCATCTTATTTTGAAACAGTCAATCTTGTCACAGACAGCCTTACCGCTGAGCAGGTGGCTTTGATTGTAGCGAATTCTGATCAACTTGAAGGAATTTCAACTACAAATAACTGGCAACGGAGTATTTTAGATACCTCCTTAAGCTCGATTATAGGGACTGTAACAAGCGAACAGGCAGGTTTACCAGCTGAGGATGCCGATTATTATTTGTCAAAAGGATATTCTGCGAATGACCGCGTGGGAACTGCCTATCTTGAAAAACAGTATGAAGAAGTCCTGCAGGGTCAACGTGAGAAGAAAGAAATTAATTTAGACAGAAATGGTAACGTCGAGAGTATTGAAACCATTCAAGAAGGACAACAGGGAAACAATATTAAGTTGACCATTGACTTGGCCTTTCAAGATGGCGTCAATGCGATTCTAAAAAAATATTTTGAGAGTGAGTTGTCAACGGGAAGTGCACTGTATTCGGAAGGTGTTTATGCAGTTGCATTAAATCCTTCTACAGGTGCAGTGCTTGCTATGTCTGGATATAGTCACGAAAAAGGCTCAAGTACCATTACCGAAGATGCTCTTGGAACGATTACGAGTGTCTTTACACCTGGTTCAATTGTCAAAGGTGCTACAATTAGTTCTGGATGGGAAAATGGGGTTATCAGTGGCAACCAAGTACAATTAGATGAGCCGATATATTTTGCAGGTTCAGCTCCGATTACATCTTGGTACGGTGCTTACGGTAGTTTTAATATTGATGCTACTCAGGCTTTGGAATATTCATCAAACGTTTATATGGTTAAGATTGCTTTGGGACTACTTGGGCAAACCTATTCTGCAAATATGTATTTGAATGATGGGGAATCTTTGACAAATGCCATGACAAAACTGCGGTCAACTTTTGCAGAATATGGTCTTGGTGCTTCTACAGGGATTGATCTTCCACTTGAATCCACTGGTTTTTTACCTGATGAATATAGCACAGCGAACTTCATTACCAACGCATTTGGTCAGTTCGACAACTATACACCAATGCAAATGGCACAGTATGTGTCAACAGTTGCCAATAAAGGAACTCGCATTTCACCACATTTGGTTGAAGGGATTTATGGCAATACGGACCAAGGTGGGCTTGGAGACCTGATTGAATCCGTTTCAGTAAAAGAGTTAAATCAGGTAAATATTTCTGAGGACGAAATGGCCATTCTTCGACAAGGATTTTATCAAGTGGTAAATGGAAATGGTCAATTTAATACAGGTAGTGCAATTGGCCAAGGAGCAAGTGTGACAATCAGTGCGAAAACTGGTACGGCAGAAACTTATACAACAACTCCTTCAGGTGAAGTCGTAACAGCAGTAAATACAAACGTAGTGGCCTATGCACCGAGTGACAATCCCCAAATTGCTGTTTCGGTGGTGCTACCAAACTTAACAAATCAATCATCTATGACAACAAAAACGATTATGCGTGAAATAATCAACTTATACCAATCAATGTATCCCATGAACTAAGGAGGCCTATGCTCTACCCTACACCCATTGCAAAGCTAATTGATAGTTATTCTAAATTACCCGGTATTGGTATCAAAACTGCCACTCGTCTAGCATTTTATACAATTGGTATGGAGGATGATGTAGTTAATGAATTCGCCAAAAATTTATTGGCAGCCAAGCGAGATTTATCTTATTGCTCGATTTGTGGTAATCTGACGGACCAAGACCCTTGTGCTATTTGTCAGGACTCAACGAGAGATCAATCTACAATTTTGATTGTAGAGGATAGTCGGGATGTTACGGCTTTGGAAAATATTCAAGAATATCACGGTCTCTATCATGTTTTGCATGGCTTGATTTCGCCAATGAATGGTATCGGACCAGATGATATTAATTTGAAATCCCTCCTCACTCGTCTGATGGACAATGAGGTTACAGAAGTTATTGTGGCGACAAATGCAACTGCGGATGGTGAGGCGACTTCAATGTATATTTCTCGTGTGCTTAAACCTGCTGGAATAAAAGTAACCCGATTAGCTCGAGGTCTAGCAGTTGGAAGTGATATTGAATATGCCGATGAAGTTACTCTACTGCGAGCAATCGAAAACAGAACAGAGTTGTAGACGAATGGCTGGTTGACTCATAATCATTCGAATTTACCTTAGGTCAATTTCGAGTGGTTAAAATATGCTATACTAATAGAGAAACTATTGACACAGGAAGGATTGAATATGTCAAAAGAAACCTTGATTTTACTTTATGGTGGACGTTCAGCAGAACGTGAAGTATCTGTTTTATCCGCAGAAAGCGTTATGCGCGCCATCAATTATGATAATTTTTTTGTCAAAACCTATTTCATTAGTCAGACAGGGGACTTTATTAAGACGCAAGAGTTTTCTCAAACACCGTCTGCCGATGAAAAACTCATGACAAATGCGACAATTATTGAAGAACAAAAAATCCGTCCGAGCGATATCTATGAAAAAAAGGCAGTCGTTTTCCCAGTTCTTCATGGGCCAATGGGAGAAGATGGCTCTATTCAAGGCTTCTTGGAAGTGCTTCGTATGCCTTATGTTGGCACCAATATTTTATCTTCTAGCGTTGCCATGGATAAGATTACAACCAAGCGCGTACTAGAATCAGCTGGCATTGCCCAAGTACCTTATGTGGCAGTTATCGAAGGTGAGAATATTGCGGAAAAGATTGCAGAGATTGAAGAAAAGTTGACTTATCCGGTCTTTGTAAAACCTGCTAATATGGGTTCCAGCGTTGGTATCTCTAAAGCTGAAGATTTAGCTGGCCTACATGCAGCTCTAGACTTAGCATTTAAGTATGATAGTCGTATCCTTGTTGAGCAAGGTGTCAACGCCCGTGAGGTTGAAGTTGGTCTTTTGGGAAATGCTGACGTGAAAACCACACTTCCTGGCGAAGTAGTCAAAGACGTTGCCTTTTATGACTATGATGCCAAGTACATTGATAACAAAATCACAATGGATATTCCAGCCCAAATTGACGAATCAATTATGGCTATCATGCGAGAAAATGCTGCCAAGGCCTTTCGTGCAATCGGTGGTTGTGGACTTTCTCGCTGTGATTTCTTCTTGACAGAAGACGGCGATATCTTCCTCAACGAGCTCAACACCATGCCAGGCTTTACCCAGTGGTCCATGTATCCACTCCTTTGGGACAATATGGGCTTAGCTTACCCAGATTTGATTGAAGAGCTTGTTCGATTGGCCAAAGAAATGTTTGAAAAACGTGAAAGTCATTTAATATAAAACAAGGAAAAGATTGGAAATTTTGTAACTGCCCAATAACAAGGTATCTATCCAATCACTCCTTCCTCCAGTATACTGTTATAAAAAACAAACTGGA
>NZ_JBMVJB010000024.1:0-37679 GCF_049893425.1 Streptococcus sp. VTCC 12886
GCGTACTTGAACCCGAGCTAAAAGCTCGGAAAATAGATAGAGCTCCTTGTGTGCAAGTCACACAGCGTCGCTCTCCTAATTTTCAGTCGCTTTTTACGCTCTTGGTATCGTATATTGCCCGAGTTACCTGAGGTGGAGACGGTTCGTCGTGGTTTGAATCGGTTGGTTAAGGGGAAGGTCATCACCAAGGTGAAGGTGACCTATGCTCCGATGGTTAAGACTGGTGTAGACGTATTCTGTCAGGATTTAATTGGTCAAGAAATAGAGCATGTGGATCGTCGTGGAAAGTATCTGTTAATCTATCTGACGGACTTTGTCTTGATTTCTCATTTGCGTATGGAAGGAAAATACAACTATTTTTCAGAAAATATTCCGAAAAATAAGCATTTTCATGCCTTTTTTACATTTTCAGATGGGTCGACGCTGGTTTATCAAGATGTCCGCAAGTTTGGGACCATGGAATTGCTTGGGAGAGCGGATGTTGAGGCCTATTTTCTCAATCGAAATCTTGGTCCTGAACCGACAGAGGAAGATTTTGACTTGGAGGTATTCAAGACCAAACTGGCACGTTCCAAAAAACCTATTAAAGCCCATCTCTTGGATCAGTCTTTAGTGGCTGGTTTGGGCAATATCTATGTAGACGAGGTTTTGTTTAGAGCTAAGATTCATCCAGCTCAAGCTAGTTGTCGACTTACGGAGAAACAGGCAGAAGACCTGCGTCAAGCTGTAATTGCAGTGTTGCAATTAGGGATTGAAAAAGGTGGTTCTACGATTCGGACATACAAGAATGCCTTGGGGATGGATGGAACCATGCAAGAATATTTACAAGTTTATGGAAAGACAGGACAGGCTTGTCCTCGCTGCCAGACAGAGATTGTGAAAATCCAGTTAGGCGGTCGTGGGACACATTTCTGTCCCACGTGTCAGGTGAACAATGACTAAGGTAATTGGATTAACAGGTGGAATTGCGTCAGGAAAATCAACCATAACGGATTTCCTACGCCGACAGGGGTATCCGGTCATTGATGCGGATCAAGTGGTGCATGAATTGCAAGCAAAGGGTGGTAAACTCTATCAGGTTCTTGTCGCAGAGTTTGGTAACTCAATTCTAACGGCAGAAGGGGATTTGGATCGGAAAAAATTAGGTCAAGCAGTTTTTGAGAATGCTGGCTTAAGAGCACATTTGTCGCTTTTGCAGGACAAGATTATTAGGGAGGAATTGCTCGCCAGAAGGGATGCTCTCAAGCAGACCGAGCCAGTAGTTTTCATGGATATCCCTTTGCTGTACGAGGCGGATTATAGCGGGGAAGTGGATGAAGTCTGGCTTGTTTATGTCGATAAGGCGCAGCAGTTGGAACGGCTAATCAAGCGCAATGGTTTTTCTGTTCAAGATGCTGAAAATCGACTGAATGCGCAGCTTTCTTTAGAAGAAAAACGAGCGAAGGCTCAGGTATTAATTGATAATAGTGGTGCGGTCGAGGAGACGTTTGCAAGGGTCGCACTACTTTTGGAGGATTTGCAGGATGGACGACAGTAGTAGTTATTGGAAACAGAATTTGAAGGTGGCTTGGTTGGGGAATTTCCTGACGGGAACGAGTTTTACCTTGGTCATGCCGTTTATATCAGTGTTCGTGGAAGAATTGGGTGTAGGGCCTGGTTTGGTGGAATATTATGCGGGACTTGCTGTGTCAACGAATGCTCTTGCAGCGGCATTGATGGCACCGATTTGGGGGAGTTTGGCTGACCGCTATGGGCGCAAGCCTATGATGGTTCGGGCGGCTTTTGCTATGATCTTTACCATGGGTGGGATGGCTTTTGTTCCCAATGTTTTCTGGCTAATCGTTTTGCGTGTTTTAAATGGTGTTTTCACTGGGTATATTCCCAATGCAACGGCTCTGATTGCTAGTCAAGTTCCAAAAGATAAGACAGGTTATGCTCTAGGAACGTTATCAACTGGTGCTGTAGCCGGAAATTTGATTGGTCCGACTCTAGGTGGTGTCTTAGCTGAAATGTTTGGAGTCCATACTGTATTCTTGTTGGTTGGTCTTCTTTATGCTATAGTAGTAATATTGACTGTGTTCTATATCCGAGAGGATTTTGTACCAATTAAGAAGAGCGATGTCTTACCTGTCAAAGAAGTTTTTGCTCAGGTAAAAGACCGAAAAATATTAGCGGGACTCTTCGTGACCTCTATGGTTATCATTGCTGCGGCACAAGCAGTCGTTCCTATTTTGACCCTTTACGTTCGTCATTTGGGACAAACCGATAATTTACTCTTTGTGGCTGGTTTTATCATTTCTCTTCCTGGAATGGCATCTTTGGCGACATCGGGTTACCTTGGTAAGTTGGGTGACCGAATCGGCAATCATCGTCTCTTGTTAATGGCTCTTACCTATAGTCTATTGATTAATGTTTTCTGTGTTTTTGCGGAAAATCCATTTCAATTAGGTTTGCTACGATTTTTGTATGGTTTTGGAACTGGGGCGCTCTTGCCATCTGTCAATTCATTACTGACCAAGTTGACCCCAAAAGAAGGTATATCAAGAATTTTTGCTTATAATCAACTTTTTAATAATTTGGGATCTGTAGTTGGCCCGATGATGGGTTCAGCAGTTGCTGCCCATATGGGCTATGATTGGGTATTTTACCTATCGAGTGGACTGGTCCTCTTTAATCTAATCTGGTCCTTAATCAATTTTAGAAATTACTTGAAAGTAAGGGATATTTAGTGAGAGTTAAAATCAATTTACAATGTTCAGAGTGTGGTAGTAAAAACTATCTGACCAGTAAAAATGCCAAGACCCATCCTGATAAGATTGAGGTCCTAAAATACTGCCCAAAAGAGAGAAAAGTTACACTCCATCTTGAAACCAAATAAATTTTATGCTATAATGAATGGAGTTATTGTAGAAAGAGAAAAAAATATGTATCAAGCATTATTAACCATTCTTTTGATTTTATCTGTTATTCTTATAGCCGTGATTCTTATCCAACCGGCAAAAAACCAATCAAGTAACGTTTTTGATGCTTCAAGTGGAGCCCTCTTTGAGCGTGCAAAGGCGCGTGGTTTTGAAGCCGCTATGCAGCGTATTACAGCCCTCCTTATCTTTTTGTGGTTGTTAGATGCTGTCGCCCTAGTAATTATTTCTAGTAAGTAGATAGACAGACTGGGACTTGTTCTTGGTCTATTTTTTTGGGAGTGGGCCAGAACTCGACAAATGTAAAGGAGTTCCCCTCACTTAAGCATTGATTGGTTCGGGCTTCTATGGTCACTTTCTTATTTTTAGGTGACCAGCTGAAACAGTTCACTGAACTGTTTCACTCCACCGGATTGTTGGAGCAATCAACCACTGCGTCTTAATGATGACGCAAACTAAGAGAAATAGTGTTAGGTTTTTATCCAGCACTTTGGTAAGTATAAATGAAAAACGAAATTATTAACTATATTAAAGAAGTTGGGCCTGTTACCATGGAGCAATTAGCGGATCAGTTTGAAGCTGGTTCTGCTAAGAGCTTTTCCGATTTGGTCAAGCTAGTTTCTTCTATGGAAGGTCAGCGGAAACTGGTTTTCGACCGAGATGGAAGAATTGCTCTTCCAGCGCCCAAGGTTACTAGAAATAGAGTAACCTTGCAGGGCATTTTCCATGCCCACAAGTCTGGTTTTGGATTTGTGACCATTGATGAGGAGGAAGATGATCTTTTTGTCAGTCGTGACAATGTTAACTTTGCTATCGAGGGTGACAGAGTTGAGATTGCAATTAAAAAGGTTGCAGATCGTCTCAAGGGAACTGCCGCAGAAGCGGAAGTCATTGATATTTTAGAACATAGCCTGAAAACTGCGGTGGGATTGATTGTTTTTGATGAAGACAGGCCCGAGTATTCAGGCTACATCAAGTCTAAAAACCAGAAAATCGCTCAGAAGATTTACATCAAGAAGTCACCTTTGGTATTGACCGGAACGGAAATCCTCAAAGTCGACATTGAAGCCTATCCAAATAAGAAACGGGACTATTTTGTTGCGACCATTCGGGATGTGGTGGGGCATAAGGATGATGTAGGGATCGATGTTTTGGAAGTTTTGGAGTCCATGGATATCGTGTCGGAATTCCCTGATGAAGTCTTGGCGGAGGCTGATCGAGTGCCAGAAAGTCCGTCTGAAAAGGATTTTGAAGGCCGTTTGGATCTGCGGGATGAAATCATCTTCACCATTGACGGTGCGGATGCCAAGGACTTGGACGATGCTATCCATATCAAGCAACTCAAGAACGGCAATCTGGAACTGGGTGTCCATATCGCTGATGTCAGCTATTATGTGACGGAAGGCTCAGCCTTGGATCAAGAGGCCATCAAGCGTGGGACTTCTGTCTATGTGACCGACCGTGTGGTGCCAATGTTGCCAGAACGTTTGTCAAATGGTATTTGTTCCCTTAATCCAAATGTGGATCGCCTGACCCAGTCGGCTATTATGGAAATTGACCGTAAGGGCAAGGTGGTTAAGCACTGGATTGGCCAGACAGTTATTAAAACCACCTTCCGCATGACCTATTCTGATGTCAATGACATGATTGCGGGAAATCAGGAAAAGCTTGCTACATACAAGGCAATCGTGCCAAGTGTTGAGCTCATGGTCAAACTCCATGAGACGCTGGAAGCCATGCGCTACAAGCGTGGGGCTCTCAACTTTGATACATCTGAAGCCAAAATCATCGTCAACAAGGATGGTCTGCCAGTAGATATTCAACTGCGTAAACGGGGTATTGCTGAGCGGATGATTGAGTCCTTCATGTTGGCGGCCAATGAGTGCGTTGCTGAGCATTTTGCCAAGCTTGACCTTCCTTTCATCTATCGGATCCACGAGGAGCCTAAGTCAGACAAGTTACAGAAGTTCATCGACTATGCGACAAGCTTTGGCTTGAAGGTTTACGGTACGGCTAGCTCTATCAGCCAGGATGCCCTTCAAGATCTTATGGAGCGGGTCAAGGATGAACCCTATGCGGATGTCCTCAACATGATGTTGCTGCGTTCCATGCAGCAGGCGCGCTACTCAGAGCACAACCACGGCCACTACGGACTGGGTGCGGAGTTTTACACCCACTTCACCAGTCCTATCCGCCGCTATCCCGACCTGCTGGTTCACCGTATGGTGCGGGAATATGGTCACAATCCTGCGGAAAAAGCAGAGCATTTTGAGCAGGTTATTCCTGAGCTGGCCAAGTCTTCGTCCAGTTTAGAACGCCGTGCCATCGATGCAGAGCGGGAAGTCGAAGCCATGAAGAAGGCAGAGTTCATGCAAGAATTTGTCGGGCAAGAGTTTGATGGTATCGTGTCTAGCGTGGTCAAGTTTGGTCTCTTTGTTGAGTTGCCAAATACAGTTGAAGGACTGATCCATGTTACCAACCTCAACGAGTACTACCAGTTCCACGAGCGGACTCTAACCTTGCAGGGTGAGAAATCTGGTCGTGTCTTCCGTGTCGGTCAGCCAATCCGAATTAAGCTAACGCGGGCGGATAAGATGACAGGGGAAATCGATTTTGCCCACGTGCCGTCTGAGCTGGATCTTGTCGAGAAGAATCTAAAGGCGAAACGGAAAACAATGAGTCATTCAAACCGCGATCGTGATGATCGGTCAGGGCGAGGACGGGGCAAAAACCGTAAAAAGGAAGCTGTTGGTCGCGACAGCGAACGTCACAAGTCTGGAAAAGTCAGCAAATCAAAGTCTGGAGCAACTGACAAGAAAAAGAAACCATTTTATAAAGAAGTGGCGAAAAAAGGTTAAGAAGAAAAGGAGATAGGTATGGCTAAGGGTGAGGGCAATGTGATTGCGCAGAATAAAAAAGCCCGTCACGACTATACCATTGTGGATACAGTGGAGGCGGGGATTGTCCTTACGGGGACAGAGATTAAGTCCATTCGTGCGGGGCGGATCAACCTTAAAGATGGTTTTGCCCAAATAAGGAATAGTGAGGCTTGGTTGGTTAATGTTCATATCGCTCCCTATGATGAGGGCAATATCTGGAACCAAGAGCCAACACGAACTCGCAAGCTTCTCCTGCGAAAGAAGCAGATTGCAGATTTGGAGAATGAAGTCAAGGGAACTGGGATGACCCTTGTTCCTCTCAAGGTCTATATCAAGGACGGCTTTGCCAAGGTCTTGATTGGGCTTGCTAAAGGGAAGCATGACTACGACAAGCGGGAGTCCATCAAACGCCGTGAGCAAGACCGTGATATTAAACGGACCATGAAGGCGATTAATAATCGATAAGAACTGGGAGAAATCCTGGTTTTTTTTGTTGTCGGAATACAAATACCCCAGACAGTTTCGAGACTATCTGGGGCTTATTATTTTTCTTACTCCACTGTTACCATTGCTTTAATGGTTTTGCGGTTTGCCATATCTTTGTAGGCTTGGTCGATATTGTCTAGGCTGTAAGTCTGAGTAAAGACACGGCCTGGGTTAATGTCGCCTTTGAGAACAGCATCGAGCAGGATTTCTTTGTCATAGGTTGTGACGGAAGCAGAACCACCGCCGATGATGATATTTTGAGCAAAGGTTGAGCCGAGCGCGTGGTTATTGTAATGAGGAACGCCAACGAAACCAACACGGCCACCGTTATGTAGGACACCGAGGGCTTGTTCGATGGAGGCTTCTGTACCGACACATTCAAGAGCAGCATCAGCGCCACCGCCAAGAAATTCACGAACTTTAGCAATACCTTCTTCACCACGTTCTGCTACAATGGCAGTAGCACCTGATTCAAGAGCCATTTGCTGGCGGTCAGCATGGCGGCTCATCATGATAATCTGAGAAGCCCCGCGCATTTTTGCAGCAATAACAGCACATTGACCAACTGCACCATCACCGATGACAACAACCTTGTCACCAGGTTTGACATCTGCAACACGCGCAGCATGGTAGCCAGTTGGCATCACGTCAGCCAAACTAAGAAGAGATTTGATCATACCTTCAGAATAATCACTCGGTTGGCCTGGGATTTTTACAAGAGCCCAGTTGCCATAGTGGAAACGGATATATTGTGATTGGTAATTGTTGCCCCAGTTCGTATAGCCAGGGTGGTTGTCACAAGTTCCGTCAAAGCCAGCACGACAGGCATCGCAATGCCCACACCCATGTGTAAATGGAACAATAACAAAATCACCAGGTACAAAGGTAGTGATATCTTCGCCAACCTCTTCTACAATACCAATGGCTTCATGCCCAGTATTGGTATCACCATGATCGTGATGAATATGTTCCCCATAGTTCCAGAGGTCTGAACCACAGACACAGGCGCGAACAACCTTGATAATGACATCATCTTTCGCTTGAATGCTTGGTTTCTCGACATCTGTAACTGTCATTTTACCAGCTTTTTCATAAATAGCAGTCTTCATATTGAATACCTTGTTCTACTTGTCTTAATAGTAGAACTCCTTCCTTGTCAATTAATAGCCGACCCAATGGGTTTTCTATTGAACCATTCTAGTATACACCTTGGAGTTAACTCCAAGTCAAGGGGAAAATTGCATTTATTATCACTTGACTTTATGATACACTATCATTAACATAATAATTGGTTTGTATAATCAATTGTCCAGTCATTGAATCTTACTTAAAAAACCATCCACTAGAGAAAAGGAGATAGGATGAAACAGTTAGTTCCCTATAAACGAATGCCAATTTGGAATCAGGAAACTGTTCCTCAATATTTTTTAACCAAGCATAATACCAAGATGGGTACCTGGGCGAAGATCAAGGTCTTAAAAGGTCAACTCAAGTTTGAAGCTCTATCGGATGAGGGTCAGATTTTGGATACATGGATCTACAGTCCAACCGATGACATTCCCTTTGTGGAACCGCAGGCCTGGCATCGTGTGACCCTATTGACAGAGGAAACGGAGTTTTTCTTGGAATTTTTCTGTCAGCCAGAAGACTATTTTGCTAAAAAGTATGACTATACGCGAACCCATTCGGAGGTCTTAGATGCTTTGAAGATAATTGAGCCTTGTAAGGTCTTAGATTTAGGCTGTGGGCATGGTCGAAATAGTCTCTACTTGGCTCAGCAGGGGTTTGAGGTAACAGCTGTAGATAAAGATGTACCGAGTATTCGGACACTCTTGCAGGTCAAGGAAGTGGAAGATCTGGAGCTTCAAGCTGGAATATATGACATCAATTCAGCCAGTCTAGAGCAGGACTATGACTGGATTATCTCAACAGTCGTCTTTATGTTCTTAGAGCGAAATCGGGTATCGGACATTATCCACAATATACAGGAGAGAACACGCACTGGAGGTTATAACTTAATTGTGGCGGCCATGGATACAGAAGATGCGCCATGTCCTATGAATTTCTCCTTTACTTTTGGAGCAGGTGAGTTGAAAGAATACTACCGTGACTGGGAACTGGTCAAGTACAATGAAGATTTTGGTCAACTCCATAAGCGGGATGAAAATGGCAATTTCCTTAAGATGCGGTTTGCGACCATGTTAGCACGAAAGAAATAGGGATGATCTCTATTTTTTTAATCAAAATCGTTTACAAATGTAATCAAAAAGTGTATAATATGATTACAAACGTAGTCAAAAGGAGAGCAGTATTATGAAAAAATCCATCTATAATGTCAATGGGATGACTTGCGCAACCTGTGCATTAACTGTTGAAAAGGCTATTGGAAAAGTAGCAGGAGTTTCCAAGGCTACAGTCAATCTTGCGACTGAAAAAGTAACTGTTGAATATGATGAGCAGGAAGTTGGAATGAAAGACTTGCAGATGGCTGTAGAAAAAGCTGGATATGCATTGGAAAATCCTTACCAGAGCCAAACGCTTGCTATTGAAGGAATGACTTGCGCAACCTGTGCCCTTACAGTGGAAAAAGCCTTGAATAAGCTAGATGGAATACAAAACGCCAGTGTGAATCTAGCAACGGAAAAAGCAACCATTCAGTATGATCCAGCCCATCTGAGCTTATCAGAAATTGAGACAGCTGTTGAAAAAGCAGGTTATAAAGCGGTGCTGCCAAAAACACAAGAGTCAGAAGCTCAACCGAGCGGAAAAGAACAACATAAAAATGATTTGTGGCGCAGATTTATCTGGTCTAGTGTCTTTACGCTTCCATTGCTGTACATCGCTATGGGTCCAATGTTACCAGGTGGTGGATTACCCTTGCCAGCTATCTTACACCAGCCACTAGTTTTTGCCCTAGTTCAGCTCATTCTTGTATTACCAGTCGTATATGTTGGTCGTGCATTTTATCAAAGAGGCTTTAGAACACTCCTAGCAGGACATCCCAATATGGATAGTTTGATAGCCGTCGGGACAAGTGCAGCCCTGGTTCAAGGGATCATTATGACGATTTTGATTGCTACCAATCAAGTGGATACCCAACATGGACATCCTGAGCTCTATTTTGAAACGGCAGCTGTTATTTTAACCCTTATCACTCTTGGAAAATACATGGAGGCATTATCAAAAGGGCGTACTTCAGAAGCCATCAGTAAACTGATGAACCTCGCCCCTAAAACTGCACGCGTTCTCCGTGAAGGTCAAGAAGTGACCCTGCCCTTAGACCAAGTCAAAGTAGGAGATGTCCTTCAAGTCCGCCCTGGTGAACAGATTCCAGTTGATGGGAAAATACTAGAAGGCCAATCGACTGTTGATGAATCCATGCTGACAGGGGAAAGTTTGCCTGTTAAAAAAACCATCGGAGATACAGTCGTTGGTGCGACTCTCAATCAACATGGTGCTTTCCAAATGGAAGCGACAAAAGTTGGAGCAGATACCACATTGTCCCAAATTATTCGCTTGGTGGAAGAAGCACAGGGTTCAAAAGCTCCGATTGCGCAGTTGGCTGACCGCGTCTCAGCAGTCTTTGTTCCAATTGTTATGGGATTAGCCGTCCTTTCTGGCATTGCTTGGTACTTCTTGGGACAAGAGTCCTGGATGTTCTCCCTTTCGATTACAATTTCTGTCCTTGTTATAGCCTGTCCATGTGCACTGGGACTTGCGACACCAACTGCTATCATGGTTGGAACAGGTAAGGGGGCTGAGAACGGCGTTCTCTTTAAGTCCGGACAAGCGATTGAAGTCCTTGAAAAAATTGATACCATCGTCTTTGATAAGACTGGAACCATTACTGAAGGGAAACCTGTCGTAACAGACATTGAGGTTTTCGGAAATTTCACAAATGAACAAGCCCTTCAGCTAGCAGCAAGCAGTGAGCAATACTCCGAGCATCCATTGGCTCAAGCCCTCTTACGTTCAGCAGAAGAGGAATCAATTCCCTTGCTTGCCAGCAAAGATTTCCAAGCACTTTCAGGCCGAGGCTTATCTGTGACAATAGCAGAGCAACACATTTTACTTGGAAATGCCAAATTAATGACAGAATCTGCTATTGAGATTGACCAGGCAGTAGCTATCGCGGAAAAATTCGCCTCCGAAGCCAAAACGCCTGTTTATTTGGCGGCAGATGGGGAACTAGTTGCCGTGATTGCCATTGCGGACCAAGTAAAACCCTCTAGTCAGGCCGCTATCCAGGCTTTGCACCAAATGGGATTGGAAGTTGTTATGCTGACAGGGGACAATTCCAAAACAGCTCAAGCCATTGCAGATCAAGTTGGTATCGATAAAGTCATCAGTCAGGTCTTGCCAGAAGACAAGGCAGAACAGGTCAAACGCATCCAAGAATCAGGAAAACAAGTCGCCATGGTTGGTGATGGCATTAACGACGCCCCTGCCCTGGCACAAGCAGAGGTTGGTATTGCTATCGGAACAGGAACAGATGTAGCGATTGAGTCTGCTGACCTCGTATTGATGCATGGAGATCTATTAGATGTACCAAGAGCAGTTCGACTCAGTCAATTAACGATTCGAAATATTAAGGAAAACCTATTCTGGGCGTTTGCCTATAACGTCATAGGAATTCCTGTTGCAATGGGTGTCCTTCACCTATTTGGTGGCCCCTTGCTCAATCCTATGTTGGCAGGAGCAGCCATGGCTCTCAGCTCAGTGTCAGTCATCTTGAATGCTCTGCGATTGAAAAACACCCGAATTGATAGCCTCTAATGGATTGACGGTAATGATGTTATACATATGAAAATACCCCGCAGATGATTTTTTCGTCTGTGGGGTGTTTGATTTAGGATGTGTTTTATAAGGGGTTTGTTGGGATTTAAATTCCGTTACGAATCCTCAGTTCTTTCTATGCTTATAATATTCCCAAACAAATTAGTGGCTAAAAATTCCTTAAACGCCTACAATGATAACAAAAGGAATGGAGAAAGCATATGACAACATTTATTGGACAAACTGTAACTTTGATTGGCCCCCGTTTGACAGTAGGGGACAAAGCACCTGATTTTGTGTTGATGGATAATGATTTACAGGTAAAACTTCTTTCAGACTTCGGTCAGAAAATAAAGGTGATTAGTGTCGTTCCATCGTTGGATACAGGTGTCTGTGATACACAAACTCGCCGGTTCAACCAAGAATTGGCACTCAATGAAGATACAGCTGTGATCACTGTTTCAGTGGATCTACCATTTGCTCAAAAACGCTGGTGTGGGGCATCAGGCCTAGAAAATGCTGTGACCTTATCGGATTATTATGACCATGCATTTGGAAAAGCCTATGGGGTGTTGATGGAAGAATGGCATTTGCTTGCAAGAGCTGTATTTGTCCTAGATAGTGACAATACCATTCTGTATGTTGAGTACGTGGACAATGTCAATACACACCCTGATTATGAATCCGTCATCGAAGTGGTGAAGGAATTGGGGTAAACGCTCAAACCAAGAAAAACGCTTGTTTTGTGACCGTACCAACTAAAGGAATAACTGTTTGACATGACAAAATAATCTCAATGTGCTACACTAAATGTGCTTGCTCAAGGCACTCAGGCTCATTTCCTTGTAGCTTTTGTTTTGCCAGATACGGAAAGGCCACTACTTAAACAGTTCTGCACTGAAATGGATTAAGTAGTGGCTTCATTTTTTGATAAAAAGATAGCTACTTGTCATAATGATGACAATTTTATGAAATAGCGAAGCGACCAAGCGAGCGTGGCGTGCCTATGACCAATTTCACTACGACCAAGTAAAACCCAAACTACTCCTTCACGGAAATACGAGACTGGGTTGGTTGTTCTATCTTGTAATCGTTACTAAAGTCACAACCCTTGGAAATCGAAGGGTTGTCTTTTTTATGCTATAATCATAGGTAGAAAGAGGTGTCGTATGACCTATATCCAAGTGAAAAATGAAGGCAAATTTTACCCTATGGGTGAAGCGCTGATTATGGCAAATAAAGATGTGACCTTTGATATAGAAAAGGGAGAATTAGTAATTA
Source organism: Streptococcus sp. VTCC 12886 (assembly GCF_049893425.1). Lineage (NCBI taxonomy): Bacteria > Bacillati > Bacillota > Bacilli > Lactobacillales > Streptococcaceae > Streptococcus > Streptococcus sp. VTCC 12886. Next base: position 12,341 of record NZ_JBMVJB010000024.1, read on the forward strand.
TTTTAGGTTCGTCAGGAGCTGGAAAATCTACCTTGCTCAATATCTTAGGTGGAATGGATCAAGCAGATGAAGGGGAAGTGCTCATTGATGGTGTAGACATTGCCAAATTATCAAGCCATGAATTGACCAATTATCGGAGAGATGATGTGGGCTTTGTTTTCCAATTTTATAATCTAGTAGCCAATTTAACTGCCAAGGAAAATGTAGAATTGGCTGCGGAGATTGTGAAAGATGCTCTTGATGCTGAAGAAGTCTTGGAAAGGGTTGGCTTAGGAGATCGGAAGAACAATTTCCCTGCTCAATTGTCAGGAGGGGAGCAGCAACGTGTGGCCATTGCGCGTGCCGTGGCAAAGAAGCCCAAATTACTGCTCTGTGATGAGCCAACAGGAGCCCTGGATTATCAGACAGGAAAACAGGTCTTGCAAATCCTACAAGATATGTCTCGAAAAGAAGGCGCGACAGTCATCATTGTGACGCACAATGCGGCACTCGCTCCAATTGCAGATCGAGTGATTCGTATGCGGGATGCACGAATTCATTCGATTGAAATAAACCCGAGACCACAGGACATTAGCAGTCTAGAGTATTAGGAGATACTATGAAAAAGACCATCTATTGGAAGGACATTCGACAATCCATGTTGTCCTCCAAAGGGCGATTTTTATCTATTTTTAGCTTGATGATGTTGGGCTCGCTGGCACTGACAGGATTGAAGGTAACTGCACCAAACATGGAGCGGACTGCTCAGGCCTACATAGAAGCCAATCGAACCATGGATTTAGCTGTCATGTCCGAACTTGGCATCACCCAAGACGATGTGAAAGAGCTTCAAACGATTGACAATGCAACAGTTGAGCCAGGGTATTTCAAGGATGTAGTCCTGGAAGAAGACCATCAGGCTGTTCGAGTGTTTTCAAAACCAGAAGAGTTATCCCAGTACACCTTAGTGGAGGGAAATTTTCCAACCGCTGAAAATCAGATAGCCTTATCTCCCTCACTTCAAGCAAGCTATCAGATTGGAGATACTTTTAGCATCAAAGAACCTGATAAAAATGGTACTGTGCTAAAAGAAACAGCGTTCACAGTTGTAGGTTTTGTAGCTTCTTCTGAGATTTGGGATAATGTCACCATGGGAATGGCTAGTAGTGGTACAGGACAGCTGACAGGCTACGGGGTCGTATTACCATCTGTCTTCCAATCAAATGTCTATATGATTGCACGGATTTCCTATGATGATTTGGCAAAGCTTTCCTATGCCAGTCAAGCCTATACGGAAAAGCTGGAGGACCATAAAAAGCAACTGGAATCGCTTGTCGCTGATAATGATGAACAGCGTCTTGCGAGCATTCAAGCAGATGGACAAGAGGGAATTTCAAAGGGAGAGCAAGAAATTACCAAAGCCCAACAGGAATTAGCAGATGCCGAGAAGGATATCCAAGAAGGCAATGCCCAGCTGGCAACAGGTCGGGAAAAATTTGCGCGTGGAAGGGCTAAAATCATACAGTCTGAATCCGAGCTGAGATTAGCATATGCAACTTTACTTGACACAAAATCTCGCTTGGAGGCCAGCAAACAGCAATTGGATGAATCCAAGAAAAAATTAGATCAAACCAAATCCTTCTTGGATGCGAGCGCAGCTGAACTCTCACAATCCGCTCAGCAATTGGAAACAGCCCAACAAGAATTAAACAAGCAAAATGCCAAATTAAATGATCTAGGTGCCACCATTTCCTCGGGTAGAAATGCATGGTTTCAAGATCAAAACGACCTCAATACCCAAGTAGAAAGCCAAGTGCAGGAAGGTGAGAGTTTATCCGACTATCCTGAATTGCTGGCGCGCCAAGAAGCCCTAGATGCTGAAAAGGCACGTTTGGATCAATTGGAAACCGAATTTGAGCAAGCTCATGCAGGCTATCAAGCTGGCTTTGACTTGTTACAATCGAAAAAAGCCGAATATCAAGCAGGACAAAAGCAATATGAAGCGTGGAATGTAGAATACCAATCAGGCCTTGCACAGTATAATGCTGGGTTGACGGAATACGAAAATGGCTACGCTGCCTATCAAAAAGGTGTTGCTGATTATGAATGGGGTGTCCAACAATTGCAATCCTCCAGCCTGACCCTCAACCAAGAGGAACTCAGACTCAATCAGGCGGACGAAGCACTAAGCAAGGCAAGTCAAGAATTCTCCATTCAAAAAGCACAAGCTGAAAAAGAAATTACTGCAGCTCAGAGCGAAATTGAAGACGCTAAGACAGAGTTGAGTAAGATTGAAAAATCCAGTTATCAAGTCTACACACGCTCGAGCTTGCCGGGCAGTGATGGCTATGTAACCTATCAAAATGCCACCAAATCCATCGCAGCAGTTGGAAATGTCTTCCCTGTCGTCTTATATCTGGTTGCTGCCTTAGTGACCTTTACCACAATGGCACGTTTTGTAGATGAAGAACGCACCCAGTCTGGATTGTTTAAAGCCTTAGGCTACACCAATAAACAAATCATGGCTAAGTTTGTCTTGTACGGACTAAGCGCTGGGCTTGCAGGGGCAATCGTTGGCATCATCTTGGGAAACACAGTCCTATCTCCACTCATCTCTTCTATTATAACTGAGACAACGGTTATCGGCGCATCCACCCTATATTTCTACCCACTGTGGACCAGTCTAGCCATCGGCTTGACGCTCTTATCCGCGGTACTGCCTGCCTATCTGGTCGCGCAACGCGAACTCTTTGAAAAGCCAGCCAGTCTCCTCTTACCCAAACCACCAGTATCTGGCTCAAAAATCCTTCTGGAGCGCTGGCGCTTTGCCTGGTCTCGCCTCAGTTTCACCCATAAGGTGACAGCTCGCAACATCTTCCGCTACAAACTGCGGATGCTGATGACCATCTTTGGCGTGGCGGGGACAGTTGCACTCCTATTTGGCGGCTTGGGCATCCGTTCCTCTATCTCTGGTGTCGTCGACCGACAGTTTGGCGACCTGATCCATTATGATATGTTGGTGGTGGAAAATAGCAAAGCTTCTGAGGAAGAACTAGATGGACTGTCTGAATTTCTACAGTCTGACCAAGTTCGTCAATCCTTACCTGTGGCATTTGAACAAATAACAGAAAAAATCACCTCAAATGACCAAGAAAAAACAGCATCCATCAGCCTCTATATCACGGATAGACCAGATATGGGACATTTGATAGAGCTTGAAACCAGTAAAGGAAGAGAACTCACTCTAACAGGACGAGGCGTGATTCTGACTGAAAAACTCGCACAATTATATGATGTTGACCTTGGTGATAAGCTTAAGTTGACCCTCAATGACAAAGAAGTTGAAGTTCGAGTAGATGGTATTGCTGACATGTATGCTGGACACTTTATTTTTATGAGGGATGAATACTATCAGGAGGTGACGGGTAGCAGAAAATTAGCAAACGCCTACCTAGTCCAACTCAAAAAAGATAGTGCCCAACATGTACAAGAAGTATCCAGCCAATTATTGGATATGACTGCTGTCAAAAGTCTAGTACAGAATACCTCTCTCATGGCCATGCTAACGACAATGGCAGCCTCTCTTCAGAGCGTCATGACCATTTTGGTGGTACTGTCCATCTTACTCGGACTGGTGATTCTCTACAATTTGACCATTATCAATATGTCAGAACGTATCCGAGAATTATCCACCATTCGCGTACTTGGATTTCATAATAAAGAAGTAACCCTCTACATTTATCGTGAAACCATAGTTTTGTCTACTATCGGGATTGTGGCTGGACTAATTGGTGGCTTCTATCTCCACCGCCTCTTGCTCTATATGATAGGCTCTGATAGCATCCGCTTCAATCCAGAAGTAGGAGCAGAGGTCTATCTCATACCTATCTTAGCAATTGTGGGCATTCTAGCCTTCCTTGGTTGGTATGTCAACCACCAGCTGAGTAAGGTTGACATGCTAGAAGCACTGAAATCTATTGATTAATGATAAACAGACAAGTACCTTTCCATTCGCATCAAATGGTGGGTGCTTGTTTTTTTAATATGTCGATTTCCTGTCATTTTTAACAGAAATGCGCAAACGTTTTAAGAGGCTAGTTGTTCCCGTTCGGGAAAATAAAAATGTAGACGTATTCATGACCAAAAACTTTTTTTTACTTGAATAAAAGCTGAAAATAGTGTATAACTATTACAACAGTTTTTTATGAATATTTTGGATATATTGGGCTTGGATACAATTTGGAGTACTATGGAATCGAGAAGAACTAAGAGAAATAAGAGTAATAAGAAAAAATCAGTTTTGACCCTATTAAATTGGGGCCTTTTTGTAGTGTACAGCGTTTCCGCTGTTTTTTTAGCCTACAGTATTTATCGGTACCAGATTTTTAACTTTCGTAACCTCAATCACTTTTTAGTAGGGGCAATGGCTGTCCTAGGAGTGGTTGGGGTTTTCCTGCTTCTTAGGAAAAAGGCAAAAAAATGGACAACCGTCCTCCTCGTTATTGGTATCGCCCTTTCTGGATTTGGTATCTGGGGAGTACAAAGCTTGGTACAATTGGGCTCTACAGTCAATAAAAACGCTAGTTACTCTAGCTATGACATGGAAATCATTGTACCAGCAGACAGCACGATTAGCGATGTGAGCCAAGTAACGAGCTTGCTTGCTCCCGTTGACAATGACGGAGACAATATTACCAAGCTTTTAGATAGCTTACAGTCAGAAAAAAACGTTACATTGACACCGACTCCAACAGCCTCTTATATGGATGCTTATCAAGCAATGTTGGCTGGCCAAGGAGATGCAATGGTCTTGAACAGTGTCTTCTTAGAAATGCTTCGTGCAGAAGATCCAGAGGTTGATTCGAAAATCAAGGTCTTGTACTCTATGACCAATGAAATTAAAAATGAATCTTCAATTACAAATCAAGAAACGGGTAATGCTATCAATATTTACATCAGCGGTATTGATACTTTTGGATCAATCTCATCCGTATCTCGGTCTGACGTCAATATCATTATGACCATCAATCGGGATACCAAAAAGATATTGCTGACAACAACACCTCGGGATGCCTATGTCACCATTCCAGGAGCTGGTCAAAACCAAAAAGATAAGCTTACGCACGCAGGGATCTATGGTGTCGATACTTCCGTCCAAACCTTGGAGCAACTCTATGGTATTGACATTCATTACTATGCCCGACTCAACTTTACTTCCTTCATCAAGCTTATCGATGTTGTGGGTGGGGTTGATGTAGAAAATACACAAGAATTTACAAGTTTGCATGGAAATTATTATTTCCCAGTAGGACAGGTACATTTAGACTCCGATCAGGCTTTGGGCTTTGTTCGAGAACGGTACTCACTTGCCAATGGGGATAATGACCGGGGTAAGAACCAAGAAAAGGTGATCGCAGCTTTGATTAACAAGCTGACCCAGCCTGAAAACCTGCTTCATTATCAGGAAATTATGCATTCACTTTCTGACTCTATCCAGACTGATATGCAGTTAGAAACCATGATGGAGTTGGTCAACCAACAGTTGGAAACTGGTGGAAACTTTACTGTAACTTCACAAGCTGTAAGTGGAACAGGAAGTACTGGAGTTCTTCCATCCTATGCCATGCCTGGATATGCCTTATACATGATGGAGCTCAATCCAGATAGCCTGGAACAAGCAAAAGCAGCAATCAATGCGACCCTAGCAGGTCAATAAAACGATAGAAATGGAATAATTTTGGAGCAATGATGAATAACCAAGAAGCAAATACAATTGAAATTGATGTCTTATCACTATTGAGAACGATTTGGAGAAAGAAATTCCTGATTCTCTTAACAGCTATATTGACAACTGGCTTAGCATTTGCCTACAGCGCATTTCTTGCGACTCCTCAGTATGATTCAACCACACGTCTCTATGTAGTCACTCAAAGTAGTGATAACGGAGCTGGTATCACTAACCAAGACCTACAAGCAGGTAGTTTCTTGGTAAAAGACTATAAGGAAATCATCCTATCTCAAGATGTTTTGAAAAATGTGACCACTACTTTAGGAATTACTGACGATATTGACGATATTAAAGAAAAAATTACTGTTAACATCCCAGTCGATACCCGTATCTTATCCATCACCGTCCGTGATAGTGATCCGAATCAAGCAGCAACCATCGCTAATACGCTTCGTGATGAAGCAGCTAAAAAGATTATTGAGGTGACCAAGGTAAGTGATGTGACTACTTTGGAAGCAGCCCTGCCAGCAGAAAAACCATCGACACCGCAAACGAAACGTAACCTTGTCTTAGGCTTTATTGTAGGTGCCTTCCTTGCAACTGCCTTGGTGCTAGTCCTCGAAGTGCTGGATGATCGTGTGAAACGACCACAAGATATCGAAGAAGGCTTAGGGATGACCTTACTAGGTGTGGTTCCACAGGCAGAGAAATTGAAATAGGAGAGAAACATGGCAACTTTACAATTAGCAAGTAATAAACGTGGATTAGTTAGAAAGACTGAGGAATACTTTAACGCCATCCGAACCAATATCCAGTTGAGTGGTTCAGAATTAAAGGTCATCGGGATAACTTCAGTCGAGGCAAATGAAGGAAAGAGTACGACTGCAGCCAGCCTAGCGATTGCCTATGCACGCTCAGGTTATAAAACCATTTTGTTGGACGCTGATATTCGTAATTCAGTCATGTCTGGTTTCTTCAAGCCCACGACAAAAATTACGGGTCTGACAGACTATCTGGCGGGAACAACTGACCTGTCACAGGGCTTATGTGATACAGATGTTCCGAACTTAACAGTCATCGAATCTGGTAAGGTTTCACCGAACCCTACAGCCTTGTTGCAAAGCAAAAATTTCGATAATCTAATCACAACGCTCCGTCGCTATTTTGATTATGTTATTGTCGACTGCCCACCTTTGGGATTGGTCATTGATGCAGCCATCATTGCACAGAAGTGTGATGGTATGGCCGTTGTCGCAGAGGCTGGTCGTGTCAAACGGTCAGGGGTTAAGAAAGTCGCAGAACAACTAAAGCAAACTGGTACGCCATTCTTAGGTGTTATCTTGAATAAATATGATGTGGCTACGGAAAAGTATGGAGCCTATGGTAATTACGGTAACTATGGGAACTACGGTAAAAAAGCCTAGTAGTCATCATAATCAATTTCAAAATGTAGGAGCAACGAAATGATAGACATTCATTCCCATGTCATATTTGATGTGGATGATGGTCCCAAGACGCTCGAAGAAAGCCTAGGATTAATCGAAGAAGCTCGTCGTCAGGGTGTTCGCATGATTGTTGCGACCTCTCATCGACGAAAAGGGATGTTTGAAACGCCCGAGAAAATCATCATGACCAATTATCTAGAACTAAAAAAAATGGTGGCCGAACGTTTTCCAGAATTGACCCTTTGTTATGGTGGTGAACTCTACTACACAAAGGATATTATAGGCAAATTGGATGCCAAGAAACTACCAACCCTGAATGGTACGAAACAAGTATTGGTAGAATTTAGTATGAATACCCCTTGGAAGGAGATCCAAGAAGCAGTCAATGAAATCATATTGTTAGGATTAACTCCTGTAATAGCCCATATCGAGCGTTACGACGCCTTGGCATTCAAGGGAGAAAGGGTGGCTGAACTCATCGATAAGGGGTGCTTTACTCAGGTGAATAGCAATCATGTCTTAAAACCAAGCCTGATTGGAGATGTTGCCAAACCCTTTAAAAAACGCGTGCAATACTTTTTAGATAATGATCTGGTCACCTGTGTGGCAAGCGATATGCACAATCTCTCCAAACGAAAGCCTTATATGCAGGAGGCTTTCACACACATTGAAAAAGAATATGGAAGAGACCGTGCACGGGCCTTGTTTAAGAAAAATCCCTTGATGCTACTCAAAAATTAGGATATAAATTTGAAATAAACGCGAAATGTTGCCTTTCAATAATTTAGTGGAGATGAAAAAGTAGTCAATGGTATAGAAAGATATCCATTGACTGTAGGAGATGAAATGGTAAATATTAATGAATACCGCCAGTTTAGACTGGCGCTTTTAGAATTGATTGGGGTAGTAGTGGCTGTTGCTATTACCACCCAATTGCCCACCTCAAAGATGAATCAGATAGGGATTCTATTGATTATGGCCCTGCATTTTGTAGCTTTTTATTTCTCTCGAATGTCATCAGAATTTGAGAGTAGGGGCTACTTAATAGAGTTTGAACGGGTCGCTAGGTACGTTTTGATTTCCGACATACTCCTCATTTCATTTTCTTTTTTGTTGGGAGATAGTTTTATCATTACGAGACGTTGGTTGGCATTATTTACCATTCTTACCTTTATCATCGTTTACATTATCAACTGCACTGTGCGTAGATACAAATATCTCTTCCTTATGACTGCCGAGCAACAGAAGAATACATTGGTCATTACCACTGCTGAAAGATTGCGATTAATGGAGGGTCTCTTTGAGTCAGATCAACTTCCTATCAAATATTTGGCAGGTATAGTAGTCATCGGAGACGGTGATGTGGCGTTTCCAGAGGGAGTTCCAGTAGTCCCTTTTGATGATGCAATAGAGTTTGCGACTCACGAAGTTGTCGACCATGTGTTTATCAACTTACCGAGTGAACATTACGATCTCAAACATCTTGTTTCCGATTTTGAAGTCATGGGTATTGATGTGAGTGTAGATATTAACTTATTTGATTTCAGGGCTTTAAAAAATAAAAAAATCAAACAAGTTGGAGACCATAGCATTGTGACTTTTAACTCCAATTACTACAAACATAGCCATATCTTTCTGAAGCGCACGTTGGATATCTTTGGGGCTGTGATTGGTCTTCTAATTTGTGGTCTTGTCGGGATTGTCTTAGCCCCTATCATTCGGAAAGATGGAGGACCGGCCATTTTTGTTCAGAAACGAGTAGGGAAAAACGGACGTATCTTTAAATTTTATAAATTCCGTTCTATGTATATAGATGCAGAAGAACGGAAAAATGAACTCATGTCTCAAAACCAGATGCAGGGTGGTATGTTTAAAATGGATAATGACCCACGGATTACGCCAATTGGTCAGTTTATCCGAAAAACAAGTCTAGATGAATTGCCACAGTTTTATAATGTTCTAGTTGGTGATATGAGCTTGGTAGGCACTCGTCCACCTACAGTGGATGAATTTGAACAATATACACCAAGTCAAAAACGTCGCCTCAGCTTCAAGCCAGGAATTACAGGTTCATGGCAGGTAAGTGGTCGTAGCAATATTACCAACTTTGATGAGGTGGTAAAACTCGATGTTGAATATATCGATAACTGGACCATCTGGTCGGATATCAAGATATTGTTGAAGACAATCGTCGTAGTTTTTAAAAAAGAGGGAAGTAAGTAGAGTATATTATGAAAGTTTGTTTAGTAGGTTCTTCTGGCGGACATTTGGCACATTTGAATATGCTAAAACCCTTTTGGAGTGAACATGACCGTTTCTGGGTTACATTTGATAAAGAAGATGCAAGAAGTGTTTTAAGTGATGAAAAATTTTATCCATGTTATTTTCCGACTAACAGAAATATTAAAAATTTGATAAAGAACACTTTCTTAGCACTTGAAATTCTAAGAAAAGAAAAACCTGACGTTATTATTTCATCAGGAGCAGCGGTAGCAGTTCCATTTTTTTATCTGGGTAAACTGTTTGGGGCGAAAACGGTTTATATAGAAGTATTTGATAGAATAGATAAACCGACTGTGACTGGAAAGTTGGTGTATCCAGTGACAGATAAATTTATCGTTCAGTGGGAGGAATTGAAAAAAGTCTATCCCAAAGCTATTAATCTGGGGAGTATTTTTTAATGATTTTTGTTACAGTTGGAACCCACGAGCAGCCCTTTAATAGACTTATTGAGGAAGTTGATCGTTTAAAAAAGGAAGGAGCCATAACAGATAAGGTATTCATACAGACAGGATTTTCAACATATGAGCCTCAATACTGTGACTGGAAGAGTATTATCTCTTATTCTGAGATGGAAGACCATATGGCGAATGCAGATATCATTATTACACATGGTGGTCCAGCGACATTCATGGGAGCAATTGCTAAAGGAAAAAAACCGATTGTTGTTCCTAGATTGGAGAAATTTGGTGAGCATGTAAATGATCATCAGATCGAATTTGCTGAACAGGTTTCTGAACGATTTGGAAGTATTATTATTGTAGAAGAAATTAATGAATTACAGAATTATTTGAGAGTAAACTTTACAGATGTTGCTAAGGTAGCTACAAATAATAATAAATTTAATAATATGTTTAAAATTGAAGTTGGAAATATGTTCAAATAAGGAGAATTGTGAAAAAAGTTGGAATAATGTCAATGCAGCGAATTGCTAATTATGGATCTTTCTTACAAGCCTATGCACTCAGAAAGCTTTTAGAAAAGGAAGGATGTAGTGTTGTATTTGTAGATTATCATGTAGATAAACCTGTAATTGTCAATGATGAGAGAAATCAGTTTGTTCGAAAATTTAACAAGGTAATAGAGGTTATTGAACTGCGGGCATCACTGGGACAAAAAGTGTCCTACCTTAAGCACAAACAAAGTTTTTTTAAAAAATATTTGCCATTGCTTGGTGTTAGTGAGCTAATGAATTACAATCCACCATTGGACTGTCTTATCGTTGGAAGTGACGAAGTATTCAATTGTATTCAAAAGAATCCAAATGTTGGGTATTCATTGGAACTTTTCGGGAAGGATAACAATGCTAAAAGGTTAATTAGTTATGCGGCTTCTTTCGGGAATACAACTTTAGATAAGTTACAAGCCTATGCAAAGGATAGAGAAATATCTACTTATCTGAAGAGGTTTGATGCAATATCCGTTCGTGATAGTAACTCTGGAGAAATTGTAAAAAAATTAACAGGAAAAGAACCTATATATAATCTTGATCCAGTTCTGACATATGATTATATGAATGAATGTGACGAGGTTCCTCAGTTTAGTATAGAAGAAAAATACTTGATCTTGTATGCATATCCTGGAAGAATATCTGATGAAGAAGCAAAGTGGATTTCCATATAGCAAAAGAAAAAGGACTTAAAATATATACAATTGGAGGGATTCAAAAGTATGCTGATCGTTTTATTGATTGTTCACCATTTGAAGTTCTTGCCTACTTTAAAAATGCGTCCGAAGTGATTACAGATACTTTTCACGGGAGTATTTTTTCAATAATCACCCACCGTCCATTTGTAACTTTGGTTCGACAAAGTATTGGAACTAGTTATGGTAATGAAGAAAAATTGATGGATTTGTTGAGACGTCTCCAATTGGAAAGTCAAGCTACTTATGATATTAAAGAATCACGGAAAATTTTAAATACCACTATAGATTATTATAAAACCGATGAATTGATTACTAATTATAGAGACGTTGCAGTGAGCTATTTAAAAAATAATTTAAATACTATTAAAAAGGAGAATAGATGACACCTCAAAGTAATTCCCCACTAATTTCGGTTATTGTTCCAATTTATAACACAGGTCTATATTTATCTAAGTGTATAGAGTCATTAATTAATCAAAGTTATGGCAATATTGAGGTAGTTCTTGTAAATGATGGGAGCCAAGATAATTGTAAAGAAATATGCGAAGAGTATAAAAAAAGAGATAATCGAATAAAGGTAATTCATAAAAAAAATGAGGGTGTGAGTATTGCAAGAAATACAGGAATAATTCAATCAACAGGGGAGTATGTGTGTTTTGTTGATGGCGATGATTATGTTATGACTGATTATGTAGAATATCTATATAATTTAATAAAAAAATTCGATAGTCAAATTTCCTTAACAACGGATATGTTTGGCAATTTTAATAGCCGACAAGTTTCGAAAGAAATTGTAGAGTCTTGGTCAAATGAGGATGCAGTCGAATCAATCTTGTGCTATAAAGTTCCAATTGGATGCTATTGTAAAATGTTCAGAAGAGATTTTCTAGTGAACAATAATCTTTTCTTTAGCAAGGAAATTTTTATTGGGGAAGGGTTTAATTTTAATGTTGACTGCTTTCAAAGAGCTAATCATATTTCAAGAGGAAATCGCAGAATATACTATTATAGAAGAGATAATGAATTGAGTGCAACTACTAAGTTTTCAATTGATAAATGGGAGAACGGTATTTATGCACTAGACTATATGAAAGATAGATTTATTCTTAATTCGAATAGAGTTGAGAAGGCATGGAATTACGCAAAATGGAGGACCTATTCAGATGCATATGATGTTATGATTCTTGCAGGAAATGTAGATTATGACAGTAACTTGTATGTTGAGTGTAAACAAAATATCCGGAAGGGTTTTTTGAGGTCATTGAGTTTACTTGTTTCTATCCGTGATAAGGTTCGGGCGTTTGTAATGATGGTGTATCCTAAAGCTGTTCCAATAATCATGAAAGCAAGAAAAAAATTATATATGAAAAATAGGTGAGATTAGATTTTAAGGATGAGGCTGGTGGACAATAAAATCAAGGTTGCTATGGTTACAAATCATCTTGGAGTAATGGGGATAAGTGCTGTAATTATGAATTACAGTAGGGCATTGAATTCTGAAAAGTTTGAAATTACAATTGTTGCAGGTACTCCAATAGCAAATCAATACATTGAGGAATGTAAAGATTTAGGAATTACAATTATCGAATTGCCTTCGCGTAAACATGAGACTAAAAAACATTATTTTGAGATGTTTAAAGTTTTTAGAAGAGAGAAATTTGATATTGTTCATATTCATGGAAATAGTTCGTTAATGGCTATCGAGTTAACGCTTGCAAGGTTATCAGGTATAAAAACGAGAATTGCACATAGTCATAATAGCACATGTCCTAATTTTTTGATTCATAAATTAATTAATCCATATTTTAATCGTATGTACACCAAATCGTTGTCGTGCGGAATTTTAGCTGGGGAGTGGTTGTTTGGAGAGAATAACTTTGAGGTTTTGCCCAATAGTTTTTGCACTGAAAAATTTAAATTTGATAGTGCGGAAAGAAAAAAAGTCAGAGAAAAATTAGGAATTGATAATAAGTTTGTTATTGGGCATATTGGTCGTTTTAATGAGCAGAAAAATCAAGCTTATCTCCTGCGAGTATTTGAAAAACTCGCTTCAGCATATAGTGATATCTATTTATTGTTAGGTGGTACAGGACCGAATTTTGAAAAAATTAAAGCAATAGTTGAAACTAACGACTATAAAGATAGAATAATATTGTATGGTAATTCTGAAAAACCTAGTAAAATGTATTCTGCTATGGATATATTTATGTTACCGTCACTTTATGAAGGTTTACCAGTTGTCCTAATTGAAGCACAGATATCCGGTTTACCCTGTATAGTTTCTGATAGTGTAACTCGAGAAATGGATTTTGGGGGAATAAGTTGGCAATCTATCAAGTCTGATCCACAAATTTGGGCAGATGCGGTTGTTGACTTAAGAAATATATTAAAGTCAAATAGATCAAATTATTATGAAAATCATAGGAATCAAATTTTTGAATATGATATTGATAATACTGTAAGGCAACTTGAAGATATATATAATGATGAAAATGAAAAATGATAAGAAAGCTCAATTAATAATTTCAATTTTTAAATATGGTAAAAAACATGTGGGGCAGTTAACTCTTTATCATAAGATTAATTATGGGATTTATAAAATTTTAAATGCCATATTTGTAATAGGTTTTTTGGTACTGAATTACATGCTTCACAAAGTATCAGTGATAATATTATATTATTTCATCCATACGGGATAGAGATTAGTGGTGGTGCAACTTTGGGAGAAGGCGTTATTATCAGACAACAAGTAACTATCGGTAACAAAGGCTCGGGTAAAAATGCAGAACAATGTCCTATTATTGGAGACAATGTTGATATCGGTGCAGGAGCTAAAATAATTGGTGGGGTGGTAATAGGAGAAAACTCTAAGATTGGTGCAAATGCAGTTGTTACTAAAAGTTTCCCACCAAACTCAATTTTAGTTGGAGTTCCTGCAAAGAATATATCAAAAGTAAGTGATTGATTGTAAAATATAAATATTTTTATACGTTAGGAGGAATAAGTTTTTATGGCGCGAGTGTCAGTAGTTGTACCAGTTTATAATGTGGAAAAATATTTGAGACAATGTCTGGATAGTGTAATTAAACAGGATTATAAAGACATTGAAATAATAATAGTTGATGACGAGTCAACAGATAACAGTGGTATAATTTGTGATGAATATGCTGAAAAGTACTCATTTATAGAAGTTGTGCATAAAAAAAATGGTGGATTAGGATTTGCCAGAAATACAGGAATTGAAAAAGCTCGAGGAGAATATATCATTTTTGTTGATTCAGATGATACTGTTGGTAAAAAGATGATAACAAATCTTTTATCAGAGATTGATAAAAATAATGCAGATACTGTTGTAGGTGGTTTTAGAAGAATTGATATTGAAAATCGAATTTTGTCTGAAGAAAAATATAAATTGGAAGAGTATATTGGGACTGATGTATATCACAAATTTTTCCCTAAACTATTAGGTTCCTCTCCAAAAGGACATGATAATATAAAAATGTCAGTTTGGAATGTTATGTTTTCTATGAAAATAATAAAAGAAAATAAACTCAGATTCGTTTCAGAAAGAGAATTGATTTCAGAAGATATAGTATGGGATATAGAATATTTTAAATATTCAAGGAAAGTACGAGTTATCCCATCTACAGAATACAACTATCGAGTGACCCCGGGGTCGTTAACACAGAAGTATAGACCTGAAATTTTACAATCTTTTACAAAACTATATAGCTATCTTGAAAAAAAGATAAAATCTGAGTTTTTGGGAGAGGACGCCTTACAGAGGTTACAACGACAATTTTTTGTTAACATCAGGTATAGTATTGCAAATGAGAAAAAAGTGGGGAAAAAAAATATAGTTTCTAGAATTAATAAGATAGTTAGAGAAGAAACTGTACAAAGAGCTGTATTTGAGTATCCAATAAATGAAATTGGTTTTAAACAAAGAATCTTTCTTTATATGCTGAAAAATAAATTGACACTGTTATTGGCAATGATAGTTTAAATCAAGGAAGAAGGACTTGAATTTTAAAAGAATTATTAAAAGAAAAATACTGGGCTATAAAGTGGATAGTGACAGTTATATAGATTATCTGAAGAATCTTGGTGTAAAGATTGGAAAAGGAGTTGAAATTTATCGTCCATTCAACACAACTATTGATATACAAAATCCACATATGCTAAGAATTGGGAATAATGTTCAGATGACCGGTCCAGTTACTATATTGACGCATGACTATAGCTGGTCTGTTATCAAAGCAGTATATGGTGAAATTTTGGGAAACCAACAAGAAACAGTGATAGGTGATAATGTAATTATAGGCGCAAATGCTGTTGCAAGTGGGAATGTAGACTCTAATTCTGTATATGCTGGAAATCCTGCTAGAAAAATAATGTCATTGGAAGAGTTTAAAAATAAACGCATGAAAAGCCAACTTGATGAAGCGGTTAAATATGTTTTAAGTTACGAAGAAAGATTTGGGAAATATCCAGAAGAAAGTAAGTTAGATGAGTATTTTTTCTTATTTAAACAGAATGGTCATGATTTAATACCCGAATTTGAAAGAAAAATGAACCTTATGGGAAATTATGATATGAGTTTAAAGGCTTTGGAAAATAATAGTTCTTTATTTAATAATTATAGTGAACTTATAGAATATTGTAGGAAAAAGTATGATTAACTACGGAATTTTTGTGGCATTAAGAGGCGAAAAAATAGTATCAATAAAATATAGAATGGAAATCAACATAGACAAATAATTGATGATCGGAATATCACTTTATTTTAGAAAGTTTTCTACATATTTTCTTTATTTTTAAAAAGTATTAAGTATAATGAAAACTACGCTTGGGTTATTGTAACTGATAATACTGATAATTATCTTAATCCTAAAAATATAAAAATGTTAAGTATAGTTTTTGAAGTATTTACAGGAAAATTTAAATAAAATTTAATGTTAAAATTTATATTAGCGATTATCACAAAATATGTGATTTTAAATCCACATATGTTTATCTTTTGAAGAAAAGTTACAAAATAGTATGTTTTTGGGATATTTCTGTATGGATTTGAATTCTTTTATTTCTAATGAAATGCTAGAAAGGAATTTTTAATTTGATTAATCATAAAGTAAGTATAGTAATTCCAGTGTATAATTCCGAGGAATTTTTAGAAAAATGTATCGATTCAGTATTGAATCAGAGTTATAAAAATATTGAGTTGGTCGTAGTTAATGACGGTTCAACAGATAATTGTAAAAGAATTATTGATGATTATGCAGTTGAAAACCCTTTGAAAATAAGAGCTATTCATATTGAAAATAGCGGTGTTAGCAATGCTAGAAATGTAGGGATGAAAGAGAGCAGTGGATCTCTGCTAATGTTTTTAGATGCTGACGATTACATTTCAAACAGCTACATTGAAGAGTTAGCATTATCATTTAATACAGAATATGAAAAAAATTGTATGGCGGTAGGTAATTTTTCTTTAATTTATACAGGTGGTTGGAAAAAAAATGAAAAGATTACGAGTACATTTTTTGAAGAAAACTGTTGTGCTAAGGAACTACTCAACGATTTAGCGGATTCTCCAGGAGGGGGATATGTTTGGAATAAGATGTTTCGACGAGATTTAATTTTTAAAAGTAATTTACTTTTTGATTCAAATATTGCATTAATGGAAGATTTCTTATTTTGTGCACAGTATTTAGATATGTATGCTGAATATAATGTGGGGATATGTGATGATTTCGGATATTTTTATGTTCAAAGAGAGACAAGTATTGTGCACAAAAATAAGAGGGATAAAAGTAAAATCGTAATGTTGGAAAAGATATTAATAATTTCAAAAAACTATAAAAAATTGTATCTATCCATGCAAGATGAGTATGCTAATCATTTAGTCTCCGTGAGTTTTTTTGATAGTAATTTATCAAGGAAGTATTTTATAGAAGTCTATAAAAAAATTAGACGGCACTCAAGTATTAAATATCTAACATTTAAACATAAGTGTATGTTGCTATTAGGATGCATTATACCTGAAATTATTCCTATATTAAGAAGTTATAGTGTTTAAAGAATTCAAAATATAATTGACAAAATTTTTCAATACAAGGTGTCATATTCATATGTAATGTAGCAGTATTCAATAAGTATTCTATACAATATATAAAATGGTATTATTGAATGAGATTTTGATCTAATTTATTTGTGAAAAGGAAGGAGTTAGGATGATAAATAGAGAAAAAATATATTTAGATGCAGAGAGCCTTTTTCTTCTTGCATTAGATCTTTTTCTGTTTGCTGATATTATGGATCATACGTATTTTCCAATGCCAAGCGAAATTAATAATACCATAGAACTTATTTCTGTAGTACTTGTTATTATAAAAATTTTATGGGATTTCAAACTGAAGGAAAATTTTATCAGTTTAAGTAGTTTTATCATATTAACAATTTTTATTTCGTTATCTATTTTATCTGCCCTAAATGTTAGAAATGTTCAACCAATAATAACAGCCATTTTAATTATGGGCGCAAGAAAAGTGGATTTTTTAAAGATACTAAAGCATTTTGCTATAGTAGCTACATTTTGTTTATCAATTACTTTTACAGCCTATTTTTTAGGGATTGCAAATTCTCCAGTGCTGGTTAGAGATGGGGTGATTAGATATACCTTTGGTTATAAATGGCCAACAGATTTAGCAGAGTTGATAACATTTATTTTGATGTCAGAATTATATATTTGTATACATCAAAAAAAGAGATTATCTTTTAGAATTCCAATCTATGTTATTGTCGGTTTGTTTTCATATTATATAATTAATGCTAGATTAGCTTCTATAGCAATATTTATTCTAATCCCAGTTTCCTTATTTTACAATTCTAAAATTTTTCAAAAAAGTAAGCTGGTCAAGTCTATTTTGGTGTTATTTATGCCAATATGTGTATTGTTATCAATTTTTTTAGTAACTTTATATACTAGATTCCCTAAGAGTATTTTTTTGGTCAATCTTGATAATTTGTTATCTTATCGATTATATTTAGAAGTGACTGGGGTGAAATTATATGGTTATACTATTTTTGGTCAAAATATTGTAGACGACTATATTGTAAGGTTTCATAATTCATGGTTTTATATTGATTCATCTTATTATATTTTTTTATTAGAGTATGGGATAGCACTTTTAATTTTTCTTTGTATGATGTATATTGTATTTGTAAAAAGGTGTTTACAAATACAGGAACATATCCTAGCAATAATGCTATCAATTTCCTGCATAATTGGATTAGTTGCCCAAGTGTGGTATTTGCCGGAGTATAATATTTTTTTGTTATCTTTTTTCCCAATAATTGAGAATAAATTAAAGATATAAATATTAATTATATGACTAGCTGACGTATAAAAGCATAAAATTTAAATTTATGGTTGTATTTTAAGTATAATAGCGTTTATGATTAGTTTTATGATATTCACATATTAGAAAATTTGAGTTACTTTTAATACACAAGGATTCTAAGATATTAATACGAAAGGAATTTAAGAAAATACCATAATGAAAGAAAAATCGTTAGTTCTAAATGCATTTTTAAATGGATTTAGAAATATATTGAATTTAATTTTTCCATTAATAACATTTCCATATGTAACTAGGGTTTTGAGTGTTAATGGAATAGGCGTATACAATTTTTCAAGTTCAATAGTAAGCTATTTTTTATTAATTGCAGGTCTTGGTTTAGCAAATTATGGAGTTAGAGAGGGAGCAAAATACAGAGATTGTATCGAAGAAGAAAGTGAATTTGTAAGCGAAGTGTTTTCAATCAACATAGTTGCTACAATTGTAGCTTATATATTACTTGCTTTTGTAACTATTTTCTCTCCTCAGATTAATGCTTCGGCTAGTACCATATGTATTTTTAGTTTACAGATATTTTTTACAACTATTGGTGTGGAATGGCTATTTTCCATGTATGAGGAGTACGCTTACATTACTATTAGGAGTATTGTTTTTAAAATAATATCAATTATTCTTCTATTCGTGTTTGTTAAGGATAAAAATGATGTTAATGTATATGCTGCCATAACAGTATTCTCATCAGTTGGTTCCAATATTTTAAATTATTTTAGAGCAAGGGAAATAGTTAACATCAGGTTGAAGTTTAATTTTAATTGGAAAAAACATCTCAAACCAATTATGATACTATTTGCATCGAATATTGCAGTTCAAATATATGTGAACTCAGGAATGACAATTTTAGGATTTATGAAGGATTCATACACAGTCGGATTGTATTCAGTATCATCTAAGATTTATACTATAATTAAAAATGGATTAGCAGCTGTACTGATTGTGACAATTCCGAGACTTTCAATGTTATGGGGAAGAGGTTTAGTTGATAAGTATAAAGTTTTGTTTAAAGACATATTCAATGGTTTGTTACTTATTATGATTCCGTCAATAATCGGAGTGATTATGCTAAGTAAGCAGATAGTTTTGATAATTTCTGGAGAGGAATATATTTCTGCGGTCTTTTCATTAAGGATTTTATGTTTTGCGTTAATCTTTTCCATCGTTGCTTGGATATTTAATGATGGTGTTTTAATACCTACTAAACGTGAAAAGTATGCATTATACTCAACTATAATTAGTGCCATCATAAATATTATAGCTAGCTTTTTGTTAATTGGTAGATGGGGGCAAGATGCTGCTGCTTTAGCAGTTCTAATAGCAGAGGCAGCAGGAATGATTATGAATATATATTGGTCTCGAGATATTATTAAATTAAAAGATATTTTAGAAACACATTTCGGTGCCATTATCGGCTGTATTATCATTATAGTAGAATGCGCTTTAGTTAATAGATATATTAGTGGCAATATCGTCAGTACGATTGTGGCAATTATTGTATCTGTGCTTACCTATACAATTATGCTCATAATTTTTAAAGATAGATTTTCCCAAACTTTCCTTAACCGATTAAAGTTCAGACGATAATTGTAAGTTATAGTTTTGATAAAGTATTTAAACCCGAGAAATCAAAGCGTGAAAAGTTAAAAAGTTGATTTTTATATCGCTAGTTTTATCTTGCCGAAGGAGATAAAAATTTGAAAGATAAGAAAATATTGCTGATAAATACTGTAATTTTAAGTGATAACGGTATCTCAACCTTCGTAATACAAAGTGCTAAAATTCTTTCTGAATTAGGTAATAGCGTGACAGTAGTAGCTACTAATAAAGTTGATGAAAAACGAAAAAATGAGCTAGAAGAAAATAATGTTAAGTTACTTGATGATTTTAATCGTTCAAATGTCCTTCGTTATTTTCAACGTTTATTGATGCTTATCAAACATGAGAAATATGATATAGTTCATGTTCATGGCAACAGCAATACTATGGCTATTGAATTGGTTGCAGCCCAGCTTGGTGGTTGTAAGGTAAGAATTGCACATAGTCACAATACTACTTCAGATCATATGACAGCTCACAAGATATTGTCTCCGCTTTTTAAAGAGTCTGTAACAGGTTGCTTTGCTTGTGGAGTCGATGCAGGAAAGTGGTTGTATCCAGATAAAGAGTTTTATGTAGTTAATAATGGGGTTGACTCTGATACCTATGTATTTAGTGAGAAAATGAGGAAGTCTACACGAGTTAAATTAAATATCAAAGACGAGGAAATTTTACTTGGTCATATTGGAGGTTTCAACTTTCAAAAGAACCAAGAGTTTTTAGTGGATGTTATGGCTTTGTTAGATTCTAGATTTAAGCTTTTATTTTTAGGAGATGGAGAATTTAGAAAGACCGTTGAACAAAAGGCTGTTAAAAAGGGAGTATCGGATCGAATTATTTTTATGGGAAATGTAAGTAATGTTCCGAAATATCTCAGTGCTATGGATATTTTTGTACTACCATCACATTTTGAAGGACTGCCATTTTCTCTAATTGAAGCTAAATCTTCGGGGTTACCATGTTTGCTGTCAGATAAAATTTCTAGAGAGGCTGATTTAGCAAGTGGAATTTCGTTTTTGAGTATTGAAAATCCAATGATTTGGAAGGAAAAAGTTATCGAAGTTGCAGACATTAAGGTGGATAGAATATCAGCAACTCAGTTAGCAAAAAAAGAATTATCTGCTAATGGCTATAATTCGTATCGAAATATTAGCGATATGGATGCTATGTATAATAAATTGTTAATGAAGAAGGGGAAGGCCTTTGAATACAAATAGTAGACATGCTTATCTTATTATGGTACATAAAGATATGTATTCATTTGAAAAACTTTTGCAGTTATTGGATTATGAGCTAAATGATATTTATGTTCATGTTGACTTGAAATGTAAAAACTTCAATTATGATTTGTATAAAAGTTTGATTAACAAAAGTAAATTAATTTTTATAGAAGATAGATATAGTGTAATCTGGGGTGGAGTAAGTCAGATAGATGCTGAATTGTCTCTTCTTAAGACAGCTCGGCAAAATGAGAATTACAGCTATTATCATTTGATGAGTGGTTCAGACTTACCACTTGAATCTCCTCGAAAAATACATCAGTTTTTTAATGAAAATGATGGTAAGATTTATCTGGACATACATCCAATCGATAACCCTAAAAATGAGTTTGAAAGAAAAATTTATCGACGGATTTCAGTAAGGCGGATTTTTACTCAATCTCGATCAATCTCTGGAAATAAAGCAAAGTTCTTGGTCTTGTTAGATAGACTGTACCTGATGTGGCAAGATAAAATTTTAAGACGAGATTATATTAGGCAAAAAGGTATTAGATTAGCATACGGTAGTAATTGGTTTAGCTTACCTAAATATATAGTGGATTATATATTGGCAAATAAAGGCAAGATTACGGATTATTTTTCTCAAGGTTGCTTTGTCGATGAGCTATTCATTCAAACTTTACTTAGGGAGGGAGGATACACTTCTGAGAGAAGTAATCTAAGGTATATAGATTTTAGGAGAAGTGATAGACCCGGTCACCCTTATGTATGGAGAGCAAAAGATTATGAAGAATTGATCAATGTCAAAGAATTATTTGCAAGAAAATTTGATGCTGATATTGATAAAGAGATTATTAATAAGATAGTCAAGCATGTAGAGTTAGCGGATTAAACTAAATAATGGATATACAATAATGCTAAAATTGAGAGATGTTGCTAGGATACATGGAAGATTTGCGTGCAGAAATACTATTAGATTAGTAGAGTGGGGCAAGGAAAATATAATAATG
This sequence comes from Streptococcus sp. VTCC 12886, assembly GCF_049893425.1. Taxonomy (NCBI): domain Bacteria; kingdom Bacillati; phylum Bacillota; class Bacilli; order Lactobacillales; family Streptococcaceae; genus Streptococcus; species Streptococcus sp. VTCC 12886. The sequence goes on from NZ_JBMVJB010000024.1 coordinate 34,658, forward strand.
TAGAAAATCTAACTATTTTAACGGATTATCCATTTAAGAATGTTGCATTCATTGTTAATGATATGGAAGTGAAAAGGCAACACTTTTCTGTACAAAATTTTAAAGTATTTTTGTTGAAGGAAGCGTTATAGGAACGAAGAGTTTGGTTTTGGGCTTACAAATGGCAGAAACTAATTGTATGGCAGTCGGAATTCCTGCAAAAAATTAAGAAGAGGAACATTACACTAAATGATTAAAAATAGAAAAGTAGATACTAGGATAGTTTCTATTTGGGGTTAAGGAATGAAAAAGTGTACATTTGTAATACCATATTTCGGTGACTTTCCAAATTATTTTCCTTTATTTTTGAGAAGTTGTGAGTACAATAAAGATTATGAATGGTTAATTATCACAAACAATACAGCCGAATATAATTACCCTAATAATGTAAGGACTCTTTATATGACTTTTGAGCAATTTAAAGGTAGACTTGAGCAGAGATTGGGGATACAAGTAAACATTCAAGATTACCATAAAATTTGTGATTTTAAGCCAACATATGGTTATGTCTTTGAAGAAGAGTTGAAAAATAGTCTATTTTGGGGTTACTGTGATATGGATCTAGTTTTTGGTAATTTAAATGCTTTGATTACTAAGGATATGCTAGAAAATTATGATAAACTATTTGCTTTAGGACATCTGGTTATGTTCAAAAATAGTCATGAAAACAATAGACTTTTCATGGCTCCTTTGAATGGTGAGGTTGTTTATAAAAAAGTTTTAATATCTCCAAAAACTTTTATCTTTGATGAACCTTTTGGAATAGGAGAAGGTAAGTGTATTCATGATATTTTTATTGCCAATAATAAGAGAGTATTCTCTGAAGACTTTTCTTTAAACCTTAAAATTGAACCAGCAAATATTATTCAAGTGAAGTTTGACTATTATAAAAAAAATTGGTTAACTATAAGTCATAGAAATGATATTTGTTTGTGGAAAGATGGCAGAGTTGAAGTAATCACGTGTTCAAAAGGGCACCTTAGCGAAACCGACTATCTTTATATGCATTTTCAATCAAGAAAGATGAAATTTGATAATAGCCTTTTAGATACTAATCATATAAAAATATTAGGAGATGGATTTTACCAATTGGAATATTCTGAAGTGACACTTGAAAATTTTAAAAAGATAAAAAAAACAATTGTGTCAACAAGATATATAAAAATAATGATTGAATATAAAGTTGATGCTATATTGAAAAAATTAGGATTTAGAAAATAGTTTAAATATTTATGGAGACTTACGAATGGATAAATATTAAGTTAGTATAATAATTCCTGTATATAATTCAGCTGAATATTTGAGAGAGTGTATTGATTCGGTACTTTGTCAAAACTATAAAAATATTGAGTTAATTTTAGTTAATGATGGCTCAACCGATAGTAGTAAAAAAATCATTGATAATTATAAAAAAAACATCCAACAATAATAAAGGTATTTCATCTAGAAAATTCTGGGGTTAGTAATGCTAGGAACTTAGGTCTAAAAGAAAGCACCGGTAGTTTAATCACTTTTGTAGATGCAGATGACGTAATTTCAACCACCTACATAGAAAAACTAGTATCACCTTTTAGTGAAGAATATGATAAACTTTGTATGTCAGTTAGTCATATGACACTGGTTTACACCGACAACTCGGATTTTACCGAGAGAGTCGAGAGTACTGAATTTGAAACAGAGTGTACAGCGGGAGAACTTCTTAATGAATTATCCGTCTCACGTGGAGGTGGATATGTTTGGAATAAAATATTTAGACATGATTTACTAATTCAAAATAATATTTTTTTTGATCCAAATATTGCTATTACAGAAGATTTTTTGTTCTGTGTTCAATATTTAGATGCTTGTGCTGGTTATAATGTCAGAATAAGTAATGACTACGGTTACTATTATATACAAAGAAATTCAAGTGCTATACATCAGAATAATAGAGACGTTGGAAAAGTTCGAGCGTTGAATCATATTCTTTGATTAGTTCACTGCGTTTTCTTCCTGCATTGTGAAGGTCAACAAGAGTTGTTTGAACTCGTCGGTAAAGTGATGGCGAATTTTTTTAGACATACTTTTCTCCCATTTCTTTAGTGTAGAACACTTTATAATTTCTGTCCAGTTTAGTGTATGTAACAGATTTATATCTTTATATTTTTTAAGAATTCAGTGTGTTGCAATTATTAGCGCCTCCCCTATTTATTGCGGTGGGTATATTAATTGTTATTAAATGTAAACTTAAGTCTAGATTTTTAGAATTTATGAACAGTATTTCATTAGAGTTTTATTTGATTCAAATAGTTATGATGGAAATTTTTTGGGTAAATTCTAAGTCAGTACACAGTATAACATTCTTTCTAGTATTTATTATGACTGTTATTTTATCAAAAATTGACCTGATATAATTAAGTTGTAACACCTGTGTATAGTTTGGTAAAATACATACATAATCCAAGGAGATGTTACAATGACAAACAATCGTTACGAGCCTGAGCTCAAACAAAAGGTTCTTCGCCTCTATCTGGAAGAGGGACGAACCAAGAAAAGCCTGACCGAAGAATATAATCTTGGACAAGGCACGCTGACATACTGGTTACAGCATTCTTTGCGAAGGAAATCGATTAGCTCAGTACCAGTTCATCCAGAAATATCAACAGACATTTGGGGTCAGATGGCTTCTTAGAAGAATGAACATCTGTCCAAATGCTTACTATAATTATCTTAAAAACAAAAAACATGCTTATCGTCAGGAAAAGGCAGAGATTCAACGTAAAATTGTTGAAATCTACCACCGCGAAAATGGAGTTCCTGGATACCGAATGATGAACGATTATCTTAAGGGTATCGGAAGCATTCGTTCAGATTTGACAATACATCATTTTATGAATGAATTGGGCTTGCGTTCCATCACACGTCGCAAGAAACCAAACTATGTAAAAGGAACTGCCAATAAAATCTTTCCAAACCTTCTGAATAGGGAATTTGATGTAAAAGA
>NZ_JBMVJB010000025.1:0-36985 GCF_049893425.1 Streptococcus sp. VTCC 12886
CTCCAGTTTGTTTTTTATAACAGTATACTGGAGGAAGGAGTGATTGGATAGATACCTTGTTATTGGGCAGTTACGTTATATGTAGTGCAAATATGTTCTCTTTCTCAATCTGAAGGTAAAACCTTATTAGTCTTTTGTTATATAGCCATTGACTGAAAGTAGTTTGTTGGAGCCGTACCTTTTTCATGAGGCTTACCATGAAAAGGGTTGATTTTTAAGAATATCTATTTTTAACAAAAAAACAATAGGTGCATGAAAAAACGTGCACCTATTGTTTTATCCTTGAATATAATCAGCTAAATCCTGCCCGTTCAAGCCAGCATTTACGGCAATCAGTAATTTGATACGTGCTTTTTGGGGATTCAGTTCTTTTACAAATAAGACACCTAATTCTTCCAATTGTATTCCGCCACCATCGTAGGCATATACTGGTTCTGCAATACCATTGAAGCAACGTGACACGAGCACGATAGGAAGTTGCTTATTGATAAGTTTTTTAATGGCTGAAATACTTGCTGGTGGTAGGTTTCCAGCTCCTAAGGCTTCAATTACTAAGCCAGAAATGGGGGCCTCTACAAGTGCATCCAGTAAGATAGTATCCATATCTGCGTATGATTTGATGATTGGGACAACACCATTGATGGCCTGTAAATCAAAGCGGACACGTTTGTCGGCTGCCTTGAAAAAGAGTATTTCTCGTTTTGTTACAAGACCCAAGGGTCCATGAGTTGGTGTTTGAAAGGTTGAAACATTTGTTGTATGTGTTTTTGTTACATACTTCGCAGCATGAATTTCATCGTTCATGACCACAAGAACACCTTTGTCAGCAGATTTTTCATCAGCAGCAACACGAAGTGCAGTTCTATAATTATAGATTCCATCGCTTCCTAATTCGTTAGAAGAGCGCATAGCACCTGTCATGACTATTGGCTTTTGTGGAATAGACATTGTGTCCAAAAAATATGCTGTTTCCTCTAGAGTATCAGTTCCGTGTGTGATGACAAACCCGTCAAAATGGGAAGCTTCTTCTCTAATTTTTTTATAAATCATCATCATGTGGTCAATTTGAATATGAGGACTTGGAAGATTCAAAAAATCAACGGACACTACTTCAATGTTCTCTAATGCTGAAGTGACTTGGGTCATTGGATTAATGGGACTTAATTCGACAGCGCCGTTTTGATCTGCTTGCATGGAAATTGTTCCCCCAGTATGGAGAACGAGAATTTTTTTCATAAATTTTCCTGATTCTTTCAAAATATGCTATACTTAATTGTAACACAATTCTAATGAAAGTAGGTGAGATGGTTGACAGTGAAGGCAGTTTTTTTTGATATCGACGGAACCTTATTGACGGACCACCGAACTGTCAGTAAGTCAACTATTCTTGCCATTAACCAGTTGAAAGCAAGAGGAATCTTGGTTGGTTTGGCAACTGGTCGAGATCCGCGCTTTATCTTACAATATATGGCTAGTCTGGGACTTGATATGGCAGTTGCTTACAATGGACAATATGTTTTTACAAGAGATGAAGTGGTTTTCAGCCAGCCAATTGAAAAAGAGGACATCGATAAAATGATTGCGTATGCCGAAAAATTCCAACGTGATCTTTCATTTGGTACTGCATTAGGGGTAGTTGGTAGTGGCATTATGAGTATGGGGACTGGAAATTTTGCTTATCGATTTTCACGTATGGTCCCTGAAGTTTGTGCGGGCTTTGTAAACTTTATTTTTAACCATATTATCCGTATTGTGAGACCGCAAAATAAGGGGAGCTTCAATCATTTGATTACTCAACCCATTTACCAAATGATGCTATTAACGATGGAAAAAGAGGCTCAGCGATTAGCGGAGCATTTTCCACAATTAACTTTTACTCGTTCAAGTCCTTATGCGACGGATATTATTTGTAAGGGGAATTCAAAACTGATTGGTATCAAACGGTTAGGAGATTTTTATCATTTTTCGACCGATGAAGTGATGGTTTTTGGAGACTCAAATAATGATATTGAGATGTTGGGGGAGGTTCGGTATTCTGTTGCCATGAAAAATGGGACAAAGCAAGCAAAACAAGTGGCTTCTTATATAACTGATACGAACAATAAGGATGGTATCTATAAAGGCTTACGTCATTTTAATTTAGTAGAGGAACAAAATGTTTAAAAGTAAGGATCAACATTTTAATCGTGTAAAAGAGTTTCACCACCTGATGGATGGTCAAACTCAAGAATTTCCAAAGGAGTATGATTCTGAGACAGCCGTTTTCAGGGCAGGGTTTAAGATTGAAGAAATTGTTGAATTTGTTCATGCTTCCTCACAGAATGAGAGTGGTTTTAGAGAAGGGATTGAGCGGCTGCACTCTGAATTAGATAAGGCTGCCGCCAAGGTAGAAGGTAAAAAAGAGGCAAAGGTTTCTTTGCATGACCAAGTGGATGCTTTATTGGACCTTTTGTATTTTACCTATGGTTCTTTTGTATTAATGGGAGTGGATCCAGAACCGATATTTCAGCTAGTCCATGAAGCTAATATGGGCAAAAGATTTCCGGATGGACGTGCTCATTTTGACCCAGTCACTCATAAAATTTTAAAGCCAAATGATTGGGAGGAACGTTTTGCTCCCGAAAGAAAAATTGAAGTAGAGCTAAAGAGACAGATGAAAGGACTTGATCACTAAAATCAAGTCCTTTATGATTTTATAAAGTTTTCTCGCCTTCTCGTACAATCAGTAAGTCAATCGTTGCATGACGCATGATATACTCTGAAGAGGAACCAATGAGCAATCTTTCAAAAGCATTTAACCCAGTTGCACCAAGTAGCATTAGGTCAGCACCGGTTTCCTTTGGAATATCTACCGCCAAGAGTGTTTTTGGGTTACCAAATTCTATACGGATTTGAACATCTTCTATACCGGCATTCAGTGCTTCCTGCTTATAATCTTCTAGTAATAGTTCAGCTTCACGTTCTAAAGACTCATAGACTGTTGCATCAAAAGCAACAACGTTATGTAACGCTCGTGTATCAATGACATGGGCAATTATCAGTCGTGCTTGATTTCGTTTTGCGACGTGGATAGCCTTGTGTAGTGCTAGTTCAGCACCGGCTGAACCATCAACAGCGACTAGAATTGTTTTATAAGATTGAGACATACCAATCACTCCTTTCAAGTGGAGAACACAAATGAGCAGTGTACTTACTTACATTTTTATTATAAGTCTTTTTTGAAAAAATGTAAAGTATTCTTGTGATTTTTTTGCTTTTACAGTACAATATAAACCATAAGAAAGTCGAGGTGACTTATGAGAAAATTTGAGAAGTCAATGAAATTAGATGACGTTGCGTACGATATTCGTGGTCCTGTCTTGGAAGAGGCTATGCGGATGCGTGCTAATGGTGAGCAGATTTTAAGGTTGAATACCGGAAATCCTGCTGAATTTGGTTTTACTGCGCCAGACGAGGTCATTCGTGATTTAATCCATAACGCTCGTAAATCAGAAGGTTATTCGGACAGTCGGGGGATTTTCTCAGCTCGTAAGGCGATTATGCAATACTGTCAACTCAAGAAATTTCCAAATGTTGATATTGATGATATTTATCTTGGTAATGGTGTAAGTGAGTTGATTGCCATGTCTATGCAGGGCTTGTTGGACAATGGTGATGAGGTGTTAGTACCAATGCCTGACTATCCTTTGTGGACAGCAGCGGTAAGCTTAGCTGGTGGACATGCAGTTCACTATGTTTGTGATGAGTCTGCAGACTGGTATCCTGACTTAGCGGATATGGAATCCAAGGTGACATCACGGACAAAGGCTATTGTTCTTATCAATCCTAATAATCCAACGGGTGCTTTATATCCAAAAGAAGTGTTGGAAGGAATCGTTGAGATTGCACGGAAACATGAGCTCATTATTTTTTCTGATGAGATTTATGACCGTATGGTATTTGATGGAGCGGTTCATATTCCAATTGCGACCTTGGCACCGGATTTATTTGTTGTAACGATGAATGGTCTATCAAAATCACATCGTATCTGTGGTTTCCGTGTTGGTTGGATGGTGTTATCAGGCCCTAAACATCATGTGAAAGGGTATATAGAAGGCTTAAATATGCTGTCCAATATGCGTCTATGTTCCAACGTATTAGCCCAGCAGGTGGTGCAGACATCATTAGGTGGCGTACAATCTGTTGATAAATTGTTGACTCCAGGTGGGCGACTTTATGAACAACGTGAGTTCATTACAAGGGCGATTCAAGATATACCTGGACTGTCTGCTGTTAAACCCAAAGCAGGTCTGTATATTTTCCCTAAAATTGATCGAGAAATGTATCGAATTGATGATGACGAGCAGTTTGTTCTTGATTTTTTGAAGCAAGAAAAAGTATTGTTGGTTCATGGACGAGGTTTCAACTGGAAAGAGCCAGATCATTTCCGTATTGTCTATTTACCACGTGTTGACGAACTAGCAGAAATCCAAGAAAAAATGACACGATTCTTAGCGCAATATCGACGTTAGGAGTGAAGGAAAGTCGGGGGTTCTCCGACTTTTTTGATGTCAGAGTGAGAAATTGTCAATATTTTACCAACAATAGTAAATTTTCTGATAATTGTTGAAATTTCACTCAATTTTTGCTATACTGAAAGCAATTACAGTGTAAAGAGGAATTTATGACAACATTATTAGAAAAAACACGGAACATTACATCGATTTTGAAACGTTCCGAGGAGAAATTGGCAGAAGAATTGCCTTACAATGCAATAGCGGATCATTTGTCTGCTATCATCGATTGTAACTCTTGTATCATTAACAGCGAAGGTGAAGTATTGGGTTACCACATGAATTATGAGACAAATAATGATCGTGTGGAAGAATTTTTCCAAAACAAACAATTTCCAGAAAGTTATGTTAAAGCAGTTGCACAGGTTTATGATACACAAGTGAACTTGCCAGTAGAAAGTGAATTGACGGCTATCCCTGTTGAGTCACGTTCGACGTATCCAAATGGTCTGACTACGATTGCCCCTATTCATGTGACAGGGATTCGTTTTGGATCACTTATTATTTGGCGGAATGATCGTCAGTTTCTTGATGATGATTTAATCTTGGTTGAGATTGCTGCGACTGTGGTGGGAATTCAATTGTTGAACTTCCAAAGAGAAGAAGATGAAAAAAATATTCGTCGACGCGCCGCTGTGAATATGGCAGTTAATACACTTTCATATTCAGAGATGAAAGCTGTTGCAGCTATCTTGGGTGAGTTAAATGGCAATGAGGGTCAGTTGACAGCATCTGTTATTGCAGATCGTATCGGTATTACACGCTCTGTTATTGTGAATGCGCTACGTAAATTAGAGAGTGCAGGGATTATTGAAAGTCGTTCCTTAGGAATGAAAGGTACTTATTTGAAAGTACTGATTCCAGCAATTTTTGATGAAATAAAGAAACGTGATTACTAAGATGACAAAAGCACTGATTTCAATAGATTATACGATAGATTTTGTCGCAGATGAGGGAAACTTAACTGCAGGTAAGCCTGCACAAGCCATCTCAGAACGGATTGCTCAGGTTACATCTGAAGCATTTGAAAATGGAGATTATATTTTCTTTGCGATTGATGGGCATGAAACAGGGGATGAGTTTCACCCTGAAAGTAAGCTCTTTCCACCTCATAATATCATCGGTACGTCAGGTCGGGATTTGTATGGTCCATTAGCAGACTTTTATCTGGAAAATAAGGATCATGAGCGTGTCCGTTGGATGGACAAACGGCATTATTCGGCCTTTTCTGGAACAGATTTAGATATTCGTTTGCGAGAACGTGGTGTGGATACGGTTGTTTTAACAGGTGTATTGTCTGATATCTGTGTCCTCCATACGGCTATCGATGCCTATAATAAGGGTTATCGGATTGAAGTAGTTGCGTCAGCAATTGCTGCATTGACGGTGGAGAGTCATCAATTTGCACTGAATCACCTACGTCATGTACTCGGTGCGACGGTTATTGAATAATGTTTAGGAACCAGTCTGTGGACTGGTTTTTTTGTTGAATATTCTTACATACTCAGTTATTTCAACCTTTGTGGTGGGTTAGAAATATGATATAATGAGAAGATAGATTTCCATTAGGAGGAAAGTTAGAATGAAGATTTCTGAAGCTGAAGTCCGTCATGTTGCCAAGCTGTCTAAGCTAGAGTTTTCGGATCAAGAAACTGCGGAATTCGCGACTACTTTGAGTAAAATTGTTGATATGGTTGAATTGCTCAATGAAGTAGATACAACTGGTGTTGCAGTAACAACAACCATGGCTGATCGTAAGAATGTGTTGCGAGCAGATGTTGCTCTACAGGGTGAGAGTCGTGAAGAACTCTTTAAAAATGTACCTGAATCTCAAGATCATTATATCAAGGTACCAGCAATTTTAGATGGGGGAGGAGATGCCTAATGACTTTTAACAATAAAACCATTGATGAATTGCATGACCTCCTTGTCAAAAAGGAGATTTCTGCTCTTGAGTTGACCAAGGCAACCTTGGAAGACATTAAAAGCCGTGAGGGAGCAGTGGATGCTTTCTTGACTATTACGGAAGACAAGGCTTTGGCTCAAGCTGCCGCCTTGGACGAAAAGGGGATTGATGCGGACAATGTTATGGCAGGGATTCCTTTGGCAGTCAAGGATAATATCTCTACTAAGGGGATTTTGACCACGGCAGCTTCAAAAATGCTCTATAACTACGAGCCGATTTTCGATGCGACATCGGTTGCTCAGGCATACGCAAAGGATATGATTATTGTCGGTAAGACCAATATGGACGAATTTGCAATGGGTGGTTCGAATGAGAACTCTGCCTTCAAACCAACGAAAAATGCTTGGGATCAAACAAAAGTTCCTGGTGGTTCTTCAGGTGGTTCAGCCGCTGCAGTTGCGTCCGGTCAAGTCCGTTTGTCATTGGGTTCCGACACTGGTGGTTCGATTCGTCAGCCAGCATCCTTTAATGGGATTGTCGGGATGAAGCCTACTTATGGTACAGTGTCACGTTTTGGCTTGATTGCCTTTGGCTCATCACTTGATCAAATAGGTCCATTTGCACAGACTGTTAAGGAAAATGCCCAATTATTGAATGTTGTTTCTGGTCATGATGTTAAGGATGCTACATCTACTATTAATGAGATTGCAGACTTTACTAGCAAGATTGGTCAAGACATTAAAGGCATGAAAATTGCTTTGCCAAAAGAATACATGGGCGAAGGGATTGATCCACAGGTCAAGGAAACTATTCTTAAGGCTGCTAAGCACTTGGAAAGTTTGGGGGCGATTATCGAGGAAGTCAGCCTGCCACATTCTAAGTATGGGGTTGCTGTTTACTACATTATCGCATCATCAGAGGCATCTTCTAACTTGCAACGTTTTGATGGTATCCGTTATGGTTTCCGTGCAGAAGATGCGACAAACTTGGATGAGATTTACGTGAAAACCCGTAGCCAAGGTTTTGGTGAGGAAGTCAAACGTCGTATTATGTTAGGTACATTTAGCTTGTCATCTGGTTACTACGATGCCTACTTCAAGAAGGCTGGCCAGGTGCGGACTTTGATTATCCAGGATTTTGAAAAAGTCTTTGCGGACTATGACTTGATTTTGGGTCCGACAGCTCCGACAGTTGCCTTTGGTTTGGACACGCTTAACCATGACCCTGTGGCCATGTACTTGGCGGACTTGTTAACAATTCCTGTAAACTTGGCAGGTTTACCAGGGCTCTCTATTCCTGCTGGTTTTGTAGAAGGCTTGCCAGTTGGTTTGCAGTTGATTGGTCCAAAATACTCAGAAGAGACCATTTACCAAGTAGCTGCTGCCTTTGAAGCGACAACAGACTATCACAAGCAACAACCAGTGATTTTTGGAGGTGCTAACTAATGAACTTTGAAACGATTATTGGTCTAGAAGTCCATGTGGAGTTGAATACCAACTCGAAAATTTTCTCGCCTTCATCTGCTCATTTTTGTGAGGATCCAAATGCCAATACCAACGTGATTGACTGGTCTTTCCCAGGCGTCCTTCCAGTTCTTAACAAGGGTGTTGTGGATGCTGGTATCAAGGCTGCCTTGGCCTTGAACATGGATATTCACAAGGATATGCACTTTGACCGTAAGAACTATTTCTATCCTGATAATCCTAAAGCCTATCAGATTTCCCAGTTTGACGAGCCGATTGGCTACAATGGTTGGATTGAGATTGAGCTAGAAGACGGTACGACTAAGAAAATTCGTATCGAGCGTGCCCACTTGGAAGAGGATGCTGGTAAGAATACCCACGGAACAGACGGTTATTCTTATGTGGACCTCAACCGTCAGGGCGTGCCATTGATTGAGATTGTATCAGAAGCCGATATGCGCTCGCCTGAAGAGGCCTATGCCTACTTGACAGCCCTTAAAGAAATTATTCAGTACACTGGTATTTCAGATGTGAAGATGGAAGAGGGTTCTATGCGCGTGGATGCTAACATTTCCCTTCGTCCCTATGGTCAAGAAAAATTTGGTACCAAGACTGAGTTGAAAAACCTCAACTCCTTCAACTATGTTCGCAAGGGCTTGCAACACGAAGTAGAACGTCAGACGAAAATCTTGCGTTCAGGTGGTCAAATCCAGCAGGAAACTCGCCGTTACGATGAATCTACTGGTGAAACCATTCTCATGCGTGTCAAAGAAGGTTCAGCTGACTACCGTTACTTCCCTGAGCCAGACCTGCCACTCTATGAGATTGATGATAGCTGGATTGAGGAAGTGCGTGCAGAATTGCCAGTCTTTCCAAAGGCTCGCCGTGCTCACTATATGGAAAACTTGGGCTTGACCGCCTACGATGCAGGTCAGTTGACGTCTACAAAGGCACTGTCTGACTTCTTTGAAGCAGCAGTGGCAGCCGGTGGTGATGCTAAACAAGTGTCTAACTGGTTGCAGGGCGAAGTGGCTCAATTCCTCAATGCAGAAAGCAAGACCATTGAGCAAATCGCCTTAACACCAGAAAACTTGGTAGAAATGATTGCCTTGATTGCGGATGGAACCATTTCATCTAAAATCGCCAAGAAAGTCTTTGTTCACTTGGCTAAGGAAGGTGGTTCTGCTAAGGCTTATGTTGAGAAGGCTGGTTTGGTACAGATTTCAGACCCAGCAGTCCTCATTCCGATTATCCACCAAGTCTTTGCGGATAACGAAGCAGCCGTAGCTGACTTCAAGTCTGGCAAACGTAATGCCGATAAGGCCTTTACAGGCTTCTTGATGAAGGCAACCAAGGGACAAGCCAACCCACAAGTTGCTCAACAACTCTTGGCTCAGGAATTGGCTAAGTTGTTGGATTAAAATTGAATAGAAGAAAACCGAGAGTTCGTGTTGAATTCTCGGTTTTCTTCTGCACTTTTAGTATGAACTCTCCCGTATAACCAGCCGGGTACCTAGTTTAATCTTACGGGGATGGTAGGGCGTTGGACTAGTTATGATACGGTCCAGCAGCTGCATGGCCTCCTGCCCCATTTCGTCAGTAAAGACACTGATAGAAGATAGGGCTGGATAGACCTGGCGCGTGATGGCTGTATCATTAAAGGTGATGAGCTGGACCCGTTCTGGCACTGCGATTTGACGCTCTTGAAGGGCTCGAAGGGCACCGACAGCTAGAGTGTCGTTTGCCATGAAGAAGGCTGGGGGCAGTTGATCGCCCAGATCGGAAATAGCCTGGCTCATCAGCTCATAGCCTGACTGGGTGGAGAATTTCCCTTGGTAGATGTAGTCTTCTTGGAGCATGCCCAAGGAGACTAGATAGGTCCGAAAGGCAGTCAGGCGGGGATCTGTTGGCAGTTGGTGTCCGTCTGTGGTTTCTTCCTGTCCGACCAATAGGCCAATGTCTGTCAAACCTTGCGAATGGAAGTGGTCAATAACTGTCTGAACAGAGTGTTCAAAGTCAGTCGTGACGCAGGAGAATCCCTCGGTCAGTGTATCAGAGTCCACAAAAATGAGCTTGGAAGATAGGTTAGATAGCTCTGCTATTTGCCCAGAAGAAAATTTACCAACTGCGATGATGCCGTCCAATCCTTGAAGGAGGGGATTGGTCAAGTCGTTGAAGGAGCGGATGATTTGATAGCCGAGAAGACTGGCGGTCTGCTCGATGCTAGCCCGGATGGAATAGTAGTAGAGGTCAGCCAGCTCTTCGCTCTCAGTGTACCATTGGACAATACCGATGGTGCCTTTTTGTTGAGGTGCTTGCTTTTTAATGTGCTTGGTGTAGCCCAATTTCTGTGCCGTGTGGAAAATGCGGTCGCGGGTTTCTTGGCTGACGGATAGGGTCAGGTCTCCCTTGAGTACGCGGGAAACGGTGGCAGAGGAAAGGTGGGCTTGTTTTGCTATGTCTTTGATTGTAACCATGTTTTTCTCCTGTTTATTTGTCTCTAGTATAGCATAAAAATTAAAATTAGTAAATTTTTAGTAAATATATTGACTTTTTATTTAAAGAGTTGTACAATGATAGAAAACGATTACAAAATCTAGGAGGTTCTTATGAATAGAGAACAACTCAAGCAGGCCTTTCTCAATCTGTTTGGTCAAGAGGCAGATGCGACTTTCTTCTCACCAGGTCGGATTAATTTGATTGGTGAGCACACGGATTACAATGGAGGACATGTTTTTCCTGCGGCTATTACCTTGGGGACCTACGGGGCTGCTCGCAAACGGGATGACCAAGTTTTGCGCTTTTATTCCGCAAACTTTGAAGAACTTGGAATTATCGAAGTGGATTTGAACAATCTGATCTTTGATAAGGCGGATAACTGGACCAATTATGCCAAAGGTGTTCTTAAGTTCTTGCAAGAAGCAGGGCACAGCATTGACACAGGTATGGAAGTCTTTGTCTATGGTAATATTCCAAATGGTTCAGGCTTGTCATCATCAGCTTCTCTAGAACTCTTGATTGGAATCATCGCAGAAGAATTGTATGATCTAGAACTGACTCGCCTTGATTTGGTGAAAATTGGGAAACAAACGGAAAATCACTTTATCGGTGTCAATTCTGGTATCATGGACCAGTTTGCTATCGGTATGGGAGCGGATCAACGTGCCATTTATTTGGATACCAATAGCTTGGAGTATGAATTGGTGCCACTTGACTTAGGTGACCATGTGATTGTCATTATGAACACCAATAAACGTCGTGAATTGGCAGATTCTAAGTACAATGAGCGTCGTGCGGAATGTGAAAAAGCAGTCGAAGAATTGAATGCAGTCTTGAATATTCAAACGCTGGGAGAATTGGATGAGTGGACTTTTGATCAATATAGTTATTTGATTAAGGATGAAAATCGTATCAAGCGTGCCCGCCATGCTGTCTTAGAAAATCAACGGACCTTGCAGGCTCGTAAGGCCTTGGAAGAAGGAGATTTGGCAACCTTTGGTCGTTTGGTCAATGCTTCTCATGTTTCCTTGGAACATGATTATGAAGTGACGGGTTTGGAATTGGATACATTGGCTCACACAGCTTGGGAGCAAGAAGGCGTTCTTGGTGCTCGGATGACAGGTGCAGGCTTCGGTGGCTGTGGTATTGCCATTGTCCATAAGGATAAGGTTGAAGCATTTACTGAAAATGTTGGTAAGACCTATACTGAAGTGGTTGGATATGAACCAAGCTTTTATGTAGCGGAGATTGCTGGAGGCTCTCGCGTCTTATCTCGCAAATAGATTGGAGAAATGATGACAGGATTGGTGGATCGTTTTGTTGAGCAGGTCATTGCCAATAGTGGCTTTGAGGAAATGGATGCTCTTTACCTGCGCAATCGGGTTCTAGCCTTAGTTGGGGATCAGGTATTGGAGGTTGAGACAGAGCTAGAAGAATTGATTGAATTAAAAGATGAACTTTTGGTTCATGGAGTTCAATCTGGTTTTGTAGGAGAATTGCTGGAAGAACAGGATATGGTTGGGGCTTGTTTGATGGATTTGATGACACCAAGTCCAAGTCGGGTCAATCGTAATTTTTGGCAGACCTATCAGAACAGTCCAGATAAAGCGATTAGTGACTTTTATGAATTGAGCAAACGTAATGACTATATCAAGATGGCTGCGATTGCTAAAAATATCTATTATCAGGTTCAAACGGAGTATGGAGATTTAGAAATCACAATCAATCTGTCAAAACCCGAGAAAGATCCAAAATCTATTGCAGCTGCGACGAAGGTAGAAACTAGCAATTATCCGAAATGTCTGCTTTGTATGGAAAATGAAGGCTATCAGGGACGGATTAATCATCCCGCACGCGCCAATCACCGCATTATTCGCTTGGATCTTGGCAAGGAACAGTGGGGCTTCCAATATTCGCCTTATGCTTACTACAATGAACATGCCATCTTCTTGAACCAAGAGCATGTGCCCATGGTCATTAGTCCGCAAACATTTGAACAGCTATTGGACTTGCTTGACATCTTTCCAAATTATTTTGTCGGCTCTAACTCAGACCTTCCCATCTCGGGTGGCTCTATCCTGACCCACAACCACTATCAAGGTGGGCGGCATAGTTTTGCCATGGATCAGGCGCCGGTAGAACGCCAGCTGGTCTTCGACGGCTTTGAGTCCGTCTCGGCAGGCATTGTCAAGTGGCCCATGTCAGTTATCAGATTGAACTCCGATGACAAGCCAGCGCTTTTGAGCCTAGCGGCTAAGATTTTAGAAAAATGGCGGAGCTACTCAGATGATAGCGTTCAGATTAAGGCTGAGACAGATGGAACTCCACATCATACCATCACCCCAATTGCTCGGAAACGAGGCGATTTGTACGAGCTGGATTTGGTTCTCCGCGATAATCAAACTTCAGAAGAGTTTCCAGATGGCATTTATCATCCACATCCAGATGTGCAACATATCAAGAAAGAAAATATCGGCCTGATTGAGGTCATGGGCTTGGCGATTTTACCTCCACGCTTGAAAGCTGAGTTGGCTGAAGTTGAAAAATACTTGTTGGGTCAAGAAAGTCATGTTGCTACTTACCATCAGCTATGGGCAGAAAACTTAAAAAACAATCATCCTGATGTGACAGAGGAAACTGTCGAACAAGTCGTACGTGAGTCAGTGGGGCAAATTTTTGCGCGTGTATTGGAAGATGCAGGGGTCTACAAACGTACTCCAGAAGGACAGGCAGCCTTTCTACGATTCGTAGAATTTGTAGGTTTAGCAACATAAATGTAAGAAAGAGTGGGACGGTGTCCTGCTCTTTTGGTATAATGGAAGTATTCACAGTGTGAGAAGGAGATATGATGGCGGAAAAGAGATTGGGGACACTGATTACATTAATAGCAGGTATAGCCTGGGGCTTGTCTGGAGTGAGTGGACAGTACTTGATGTCTCGTGGTGTTTCAGTGGATATGATTACCTCCCTGCGTTTGTTAGTATCGGGATTCTTTCTCGTTGGCCTGGCTTATGCTACAGCGAAAGAACAGCTGTTGGCAGTTTTGAAAGATAAAAATGCTTTGCTAGGAATTTCTATCTTTGCCATGCTTGGCTTAGTTCTTAATCAGACAGCCTATTTACAAGCCATCTATCATACCAACGCGGGAACGGCTACTGTTCTACAATATCTCTGTCCTATTTTGGTTTTGGCATACACCTGTTTGAAGGATAGACAAGTGCCAACGGGTACAGAAATCATTTCTATTCTTTTAGCGATTGTGGGAACATTTTTAATTGCGACACATGGTCAGCTGAATGAGCTATCGATTACACCTATTGGACTTTTTTGGGGAATTTTTTCTGCCTTTACCTACGCCTTGTATATTATTTTACCCGGAAAGTTAATCCGCCTTTACGGTAGTATGGTGGTTATTGGCCTAGGGATGTTGATGGGTGGTATAGTAGTAACACTTGGAGTACAAACGTGGAAACAGAGTCTACCTTTGGATACTGGAACTACATTTGGTTTGCTAGGGATTGTTGGTGTGGGAACTATTTTCGCCTATACAGCCTTTTTGAAGGGGGTCAGTTTAGTTGGTCCGGTAAACGGGAGTCTTTTGGCTTCGATTGAGCCGATTGCATCAGTCTTTTTTGCGGTATGGTTGGTCAATGAACAATTTTATACTATTGACTTTGTTGGGATGTTGTTGATTTTACTCGCAGTTCTTTTGATTTCCATGAAAGATTTAATGATTAGTAGAAAGAGTATTGGTTAATATACTCTTTCTTGTTATACTAAAGGAAAAAGACTTGAAAGGAATAAAGATGATTAAAGAATTTTGTTCCGAAAATCATGTAGCTGTGGTGAAAGCACTTTCTCTGGGTGCTCAAAGAGTTGAACTGTGTGATAATTTAGCGGTTGGAGGAACGACCCCTAGTTATGCAGTGATCAAATATGTTTGTCAACTAGCTCATGAACAGAAAGCCACAGTCATGACCATGATTCGTCCACGTGGAGGGAATTTTTGTTATGACCACACTGAAATTGAGATGATGGTTGAGGATTGCAGAATCGCCATAGAGCTGGGGTCAGATGGTTTGGTATATGGTGTTTTAACTGAGGAAAATTGGTTGGATGAGGTAGCTTTAGAACAATTGCTGGCTGTTTCAATGGGTCACCAAGTTGTCTTTCATATGGCATTTGATCAGATTCCTCGTAGTCGTCAATTTGAAGCAATTGACTGGTTGGCAAGTCACGAAGTAACACGGATTTTGACGCGTGGAAGTCTGACAGGTTCAGCATTGCAGAATATCGATTGGTTACGAGACATTCAAGCCTATGCGGATGGAAAAATTGAAATTCTTGTTGGCGGTGGATTAACTACAGAAAATGTTCCAACTTTATTAGAAGCATTACCAATCAATCAAATACATGGAACGAGATTATTTTGGTAAGGTGCATTGAACCTAATAAAAATTATAGGATAATAATCGTGCGTCTTTTAGAAGTATTTTAAGTTAAGGTTTGTTTAAGCATTGGAAGATACAATATTTTTATTCTTTTTCATATAATCTCCATGAAAGCAGTCGACACAGTCGGCTGTTTTCATTTTTGGTTGTTAAAGTCCTGTATTTAGCCTAGAAACTGGTAATGAAGGGACTCGAGAACTTTTCTACGAGAATACATATTTATCAAACGAACATATCTTTTATTGATAGCGCTTGACAATAGTTTCTTTATGTGAAATAAGCAGGTAGATTTCCGAGTTGAAAATATTTACAAAAAAAATAAACTTGCTAGAATAGCAGTATGAAGTAGCAGGAGGATATCATGGGAACAGCTAGACTTCAAGAAATATTGGACAAGATAGTATTGCCAGAAGGGTATTATGAAAAACTTCTAGAATATGCCAAAGAGAGAAAATCCGGTTTCGATGCTGAATTGGAAAGGCCTGGTGAACAAGGATTACGCTTAATATTTATAAAGGAAATGAAGAAGATCGAAATATTATCTTGCCAAATATTGGAAATGTAGATAAGGACACTAGTGAAGAATTGGCTCAATATGCTGCGTCTCTCTTGAATCCCCTGCGTAAAGAATTAGGAACTGTGGCTATTGAAGTGAGTGATTTAGCATTGGATTATGCCGTTCGCTTAGCTCAATCATTGAATAGTACTTTGCGATATCATAATTATGACAGTCTAATTGTAATTGCAAAAACGACAGGTGTGGAGCCGAAAGGGAAAGATTGTCAGTCATTTTCGGAATACCGAGAACAATACAGTCTCTATGATGCTAAAAAATTAATCTATCGTGCTCTCATATGGCGATTGTTTGATGATAGCCATGCGGATTACGGACATGCATTGACTATTTTAGGGTTAGATGAGGATGAGTCAGGAATAGAGCAGATTGGTTTTGCTTTTTCAAAATTTACTTTTGACATTGACTGGTTACTGACCCATATGCCAATATGATTTTTATTCCAAAGGATTGGATTTTGGAAAAAGGTCAGATTTAATTGAGATACCAAGATGATTCCATTCAGAGAGCACTCGGTTTATCCGAGTGTTTTCTATTATCGGTTCGCATTTTTCTAAAAAAAATGGTATAATTGTCTGATAAAAACCTTTGGAGACGATAGTGAGTTTAGAGAATTATATGCCAGATTTTGCCTTGGAAAAGGCTTATGATGTGACAGTTGATAGCTTGAAAAAACATGGAATTAAGGTTGTGCTTGTTGACTTGGATAATACTTTAATTGCCTGGAATAATCCTGATGGAACGCCAGAAATGCGTCAATGGTTACATGACTTACGTGATGCGGGAATTCCTGTAGTAGTTGTTTCCAACAATAAATATGAGCGTGTCAAACGGGCAGTTGAAAAATTTGGGATTGAATTTGAAGCCTTCGCTCTCAAACCGTTCACCTTTGGGATTAACCGTGCACTGAAACGCTTTAATGTCCAGCCACATGAAGTGGTCATGATTGGCGATCAGCTGATGACAGACATTCGTGCGGCTAAGCGAGTTGGACTTAAGTCGGTATTAGTCAAGCCCTTGATTCAGACAGATTCTATTAATACACAGATTAACCGTTGGCGTGAACGACGGACAATGAAAAAAATCATCGCTACTTACGGAGCGATAGACTATAGGAGGGAGATGTAAGTGGAAGAATTATTTTGTATTGGTTGTGGTGCTCAAATTCAAACGACAGATAAAGATGTTGCAGGATTTACTCCTCAATCAGCCCTAGAAAAAGGTTTAGAAACTGGTCAATTATACTGCCAACGTTGTTTCCGTTTGCGTCATTACAATGAAATCTCCGATGTCAATATCTCCGATGATGATTTCTTGAAACTTCTCCATAGTGTGGGAGAAAGTGATGCCTTGGTGGTCAATGTCATTGATATATTTGATTTTAATGGTTCAATCATTCCTGGTTTGCCTCGCTTTATTTCAGGAAATGATGTGCTTTTGGTCGGCAATAAGCAGGACATTTTACCCAAGTCAGTCAAGACAGGCAAGGTCACTCAATGGTTGACCGAACGGGCGCATGAAATCGGGATGCGACCAGTCGATGTGGTCCTGACTTCTGCCCAAAACAAGCAGGCTATCAAGGATTTGATTGAAAAGATAGAACAATACCGCAAAGGTCGGGATGTCTATGTAGTCGGCGTGACCAACGTCGGCAAATCAACCTTGATCAATGCTATTATCCAAGAAATCACAGGGGACAAGGATGTTATCACAACTTCACGATTCCCAGGGACAACTTTAGATAAGATTGAGATTCCTCTGGATGATGGTTCTTTCATTTACGATACGCCAGGAATTATTCATCGTCATCAGATGGCACATTACCTGACGGCTAAAAATCTCAAATATATCAGCCCTCGGAAGGAAATCAAGCCAAAGACCTACCAGCTCAATCCAGAACAAACCTTGTTCTTGGCAGGTCTTGGACGATTTGACTTTGTGTCTGGCGAACGCCAAGGTTTCACAGCGTTTTTTGACAATGAACTTCAACTCCATCGGACCAAGTTACAGGGTGCTAGTGATTTTTACCAGAAACATGCGGGAACTTTGTTAGTTCCGCCAACTAGTAAGGAACTAAAAGAGTTTCCAGAGTTGGTCCGCCATGAATTTACCATTAATGAAAAGACGGATGTGGTCTTCTCAGGTCTTGGTTGGATTCGGGTCAATGAAAAAGCCAAGATTGCCGCTTGGGCACCCATGGGTGTGGATGTGGTCATCCGTAAGGCGATTATTTAATGAGCGCTTAAAAAAGATTCTCTAATGAAAAATGTATTTGGTATGCTGGCCGTTGTCGGTTTGTACGTACGGGCCTATTGGTTTTGGTCAGGGTAAGAACCAAATCTTCCCAAAGCCAGTGAGGTCCGGGAAATTCGTTTGGTCCAAGGTCAAGAAGTAGTCAAAATCGATTAGTCAGAAGAAATAGCAGTCTTTTTGGCAGAACTAGGAAATGCAAAAAAGACCCATCAAGATAGTGTTCAAGATGCTCACCCCATGTGCGGATTGCTTTTGTCATGGCAGAAGGTGAAACCACAGTATTTGCCTATGTGGGAATACTAAGAAGCTATCTGGAGTTTCCCTACACTGGTATCTACAAGCTGAAAGAGCCTCCCCAAGTGATTCAGAAAGTGCTAGTAGACTAGTTCTGCTAAGTTTAATAAAGAAAAGAGAAATTATGTCATTAACTTCAAAACAACGTGCATATTTGAACAGTCAGGCACACAGTCTCAAACCCATTATTCAGATTGGGAAAAATGGTCTCAATGACCAAATTAAAACCAGTGTTCGTCAAGCGCTTGATGCACGTGAGTTGATAAAGGTTACCTTATTACAAAATACAGACGAAAATATTCACGAGGTCGCAGAGATACTGGAAGATGAAATTGGGGTCGATACAGTTCAAAAAATTGGTCGTATCTTAATTTTATTTAAACAATCTAGCAAGAAAGAGAACAGAAAAATTTCTAAAAAGGTTAAAGAAATCTAAGAAGGAGAGCCTATGGCTATTGAACTCTTAACACCCTTTACCAAGGTTGAATTAGAGGTTGAAAAGAAAGAAACCAATCGTAAACAAGTTGGAATTCTAGGTGGGAATTTCAACCCTGTCCACAATGCTCATTTGATTGTAGCTGATCAGGTGCGCCAGCAATTGCAACTGGATGAAGTGTTGCTTATGCCTGAATTTATTCCACCACATGTAGATAAAAAAGAAACAATTGATGAGTATCATCGCTATTCCATGCTCAAGATGGCTATTGCAGGTATTGAGGGCTTGGGTATTGAAACCATTGAATTGGAGCGCCGAGGTGTCAGCTATACCTATGACACTATGAAATTGTTGAGGGAAAAAAATCCAGACACAGATTATTATTTTATCATTGGTGCGGATATGGTGGATTATCTTCCAAAATGGCATAAGATTGATGAACTCGCTACTATGGTTCAGTTTGTTGGCGTACAACGTCCACGTTATAAAGCTGGGACTTCCTACCCGGTTATCTGGGTAGATGTACCGCTCATGGATATTTCTTCTAGCATGGTGCGTGATTTTATTAAACAAGGTCGAGTACCAAACTTTATGGTCCCACACGAGGTGTTAGATTATATTGAGGAAAAGGGGCTTTATCAATGATCAATTCAGATTTAGACTTCAATCGTGAAGCCTTGTTAGAAAAAATAAGTGCAGCTATGAAACCGAAACGATTTCAACATGTTTTGGGTGTGGAAGAGGCGGCTCTTGAATTGGCTGACCAATATGGCTGTGACCTGAAAAAAGCTAGTCTGGCAGCACTCTTGCATGACTATGCCAAGGAAGTGGAAGACAAAGTCTTTCTGGACTTGATTGCTAAGTATGAATTGGATAAGGACTTGCTCAACTGGGATAATAATATCTGGCACGGTGTAGTAGGAGTCTATAAAATCGCAGAAGATTTTGGTTTGGAAGATGAGGAGATTTTACAAGCCATTCAACGGCATACAGTTGGTGCGCGAGAAATGTCCTTGCTGGATAAGGTGCTCTATGTAGCGGACTACATCGAACCCAATCGGGATTTTCCTGGAGTGGACGAGGCACGACGGATTGCAAAAGAGTCTTTGGACAAGGCAGTAGCTTTTGAAGCTGCCCAAACTATTTCTTACTTAGCTAAGAAGGGGATTCCCATCTATCCCCAGACCTTGGAAACGTATAATGCTTATGTCGGAGAGTTAGGAAGGCAAGATGCAGTCAGCACTTTTCGTCATTGATGTTCAGAATTCGGTAGTGGAGGGTAGCCATATGCTATTGAAGAAAGGCTCCAGCTTTGGCAAGATAGTCTTGCACTGGTTCGACAATCAGGTGTTGAGGTGATTTATATTCGCCATCACGATCAAGAATTGGTCAAAGGTACGCATGATTGGGAAATTCATCCTTTGGTTGCACCCTTAAAAAATGAAATGATTTTCGATAAAACTTTCAATAGTGCTTTCAAAGAGACAGAGCTTCATTCTTACTTCCATAAACAAAAGATAAACAAGCTCATCATTATGGGGATGGCGACCAATTTTTGTGTTGATACGACGATTAAAGTAGTCTTTGAACTAGGCTACAAGGTAGCTGTGATTCAGGACGGAACGACGACAGGTTATACAGGGAAATTGGATGCCAAAGACTTGATTGGCGACTACCAAAACATCTGGTCATGGAATTTTGCCCAGGTAGATACATTAGAAAATATTATTAGAGGATAAAATGAAAGAACTAGATTTAGTAAAAGTTGTGGTTCAGGCTGCTGATGACAAGCGAGCTGAAGACCTTGTTGTGGTTGATGTTCAGGGTGTGACTAGCTTGACAGATTATTTTGTAATTGCCAGTTCAATGAATAGTCGCCAGTTGGATGCTATTGCGGAAAATATCCGTGAAAAGGTTGCAGAAGCTGGTGTTAAAGGTGGCCGTGTCGAAGGTGATAGCACTGGTGGCTGGGTCCTTTTGGATCTCGGTAGCGTTGTGGTGCATATTTTTTCTGAAGAAATGCGAGACCTCTACAACCTTGAAAAATTATGGCACGAAGGTAGCTTCTTGGAAGTCGCAGACTTTTTAGACGAGGAATAGTGAAACAGTTCGGTGGATACGAAAAGTCCGGTGGGCTATCCGTACCTGACTTATAATAAAGTAAGGAAGCGCTCCAGCTGGTCACATTGAAACTCGAAAGTGACCATAGAGAGTTTAAGTTTATTTGAGTAGAAGTGATGGACTTCTGGAAAAAGTGTGAAGATAGATTTTGATTTGGGTGTACTATTTTAAACTTTAGTCAACATCTCAGCGCAGTGGTTGATTGGCAGCTTTGTTCGTGCTTCCCACTCCAAATCTGACCTATACGGCTGATGCGAACGAGTTCACTTCATTTCCAACCTCCAACAGTCACTACTCTGACTGTTGGAGCCGTGCGGGGGTGGGAGTGAAACAGTTTGGGGAACTGTTTCAGCTGGTTACCAAACAACTCGAAAGTGACCAAAATGAGTTCACTATTATGTAATTAGAAGTGACAGACTTTTTGAACACAGTGTGAGTTAATGAAGCAGTCGATTGGCTGCTTTTTATGAAAGGAAAATATGGCAACTTATGAAACATTTGCGGCGGTCTATGATGAAATCATGGATGACAGCTTGTATGATAAATGGACAGATTTTAGCTTGCGACACCTGCCTCAAGAGACCAAGACAATTTTAGAATTGGCCTGTGGGACAGGGATTCAGGCTGTTCGTTTTGCTCAAAAGGGTTATGAAGTGACTGGTCTGGACTTGTCCTATGAAATGCTGGAGTTGGCCCAGAAAAAAGCAGAAGCTGCTGGTGTCATGATGGAACTGGCTCAAGCAGATATGATGGCTCTGGAAGGTATTGGAGATTTCGATGCGGTGACTTGTTACTCAGATAGTCTTTGCTACATGGCTGATCAAGAAGCTGTTTTGCGGGTCTTTGAAGGAGTTCACTCAGTTCTCAATCAAGGTGGTACTTTCCTTTTTGACGTTCACTCCATTTATCAAATGGAGGAAGTGTTTGCAGGCTATAGCTACCATGAAAATTATGAGGATTTTGCCTTTGTCTGGGACACCTATGAAGGGGAGCATGAGCATTCCATTGTTCATGAATTGACTTTCTTTGTCAAAGATGAGGACAGTCATGAAGACCGGTTTATCCGTCGGGATGAAGTTCATGAAGAGCGGACCTATCCGATTGAAACCTATGTGGAATTATTGAAACAAGCTGGTTTTGCATCTGTGGAAGTCTTTGCGGACTTTGAAGATGAAGCTCCGACAGAAACTAGCCAGCGGTGGTTTTTCAAGGCGGTTAAGGCATGATTTCAGGGATTATTGCAGAATACAATCCTTTTCACACGGGACATAAATACCTGTTGGAACAAGCGGAAGGATTGAAAATTGTGGTTATGTCTGGCAATTTTAT
Organism: Streptococcus sp. VTCC 12886; assembly: GCF_049893425.1. Taxonomy (NCBI): domain Bacteria; kingdom Bacillati; phylum Bacillota; class Bacilli; order Lactobacillales; family Streptococcaceae; genus Streptococcus; species Streptococcus sp. VTCC 12886. The sequence continues at coordinate 21,880 of NZ_JBMVJB010000025.1, forward strand.
GCAACGGGGTGAGCCAGCCATTGTGGATAAGTGGACACGGGCTCAGATGGCTTTGGAACACGGGGCAGATCTTGTTGTCGAGATGCCCTTTTTGGTGTCGGTTCAGTCGGCTGACTATTTTGCAAAGGGAGCAATCAGCATTTTACACAGGCTAGGTGTGGAAAAACTGGTTTTCGGTACGGAAGAAATGCTGGATTATCAGAAAATCGCAGACATTTATGTGGATAAGTCCGAAGAAATGGAAAATTTTGTGAAAAACTTGCCAGACAATCTCTCTTATCCACAGAAGACCCAGGCCATGTGGCAGGAATTTGCAGATCTTACCTTCACAGGTGATACGCCCAACCATATTCTGGGTTTGGCTTACGCTAAGGCAGTGGTGGGAACAGGTATTCAGCTTGATCCGGTTCAGCGGCAGGGGGCTGGTTTTCACTCGGAAGAGACGGAAACGACTTACGCATCGGCGACGGCTATTCGCAAGGGTGCTGACCAGCTGGACTTAGTGCGAGCCTTTTTGCCATCTGCCAGTCTCTTTGAAGAGGCGACCAAGGTAAGCTGGAGAAATTATTTTCCGCTGCTCCGCTACCAGATTGTGACCCACCGAGATCTCAGTCAGGTCTTTCAGGTCAACGAAGAACTAGCCAGTCGTATCCGCTCTGCCATTGGGAGTGTAGCGACCGTGGAGGAGTTAGTGGATGCCGTTGCGACCAAGCGCTACACCAAGGCGAGGGTGCGGCGGGTGCTGACCTACATCCTGGTCAATGCGGTGGAAACTCCTTTGCCAGATGCGGTCCATGTCCTTGGCTTCTCGGCTCGAGGCCAGGCCTATCTCAAGACCGTCAAGGAGCGGGTGGAACTGGTGACGCGGATCGGCAAAGAGCCCTGGGACATCCTGACCCAGCAGGCGGATGCGGTCTATCAACTGGGAGCTGACGCAATAGCAGAGCAAACCTACGGGCGCGTGCCGGTGAAGGTGGAGTGAGATGAGGGAAAAATTATTTTGTATTCTAGAAAATGATAACGATAGTTTATTGTCACGTTGCTATAACTTAATAATGTTATTTGCAATAGTGGTTAGTTTGACTCCTTTGATGTCTAAGCATACGAATTCTTTTCATTTGTTAATGGATTATATTTCGACTGCTATTTTTTGCTTGGATTATCTTTTTAGAATACTAACAGCTGATTTCAAATTGCAAAAAGGAAAACTATCATTTCTGTTCTACCCATTTAGCCTATTAGCCATAGTGGACTTATTGTCCATTTTACCGATTTTTTTATACTTTAATAACAGTCTTCGATTATTGAAAATAGTACGAATGGGGCGAGTACTTCGAGTTTTCAAAGTTATCCGCTATTCAAAAAACATTCAGATTTTGACGAACGTTTTGCAAAATCAAAAAGAGTCATTATTGCTAGTAGCAAGCCTAGCTGTTGGTTATATTTTCTTTACTGCTTTATTGATTTTTTCGGTGGAGCCTGATACTTTTGAAACATTTTTTGATGCAATTTATTGGGCGACCATATCATTAACTACTGTTGGCTATGGTGATGTATTTGCAACAACAATGCTAGGAAAAATCATTACAATGTTTTCTTTGATAATTGGAATTGCGATTGTTGCTCTACCTGCAGGAATTATTACGGCTGGCTATATGAATGAAATTACAAAGAAGGGATAAAAAATTCATTTTTCCCTTGACTCTCACCTTACGTTATCCCTTATACTGGGTATAGAGAGGAGATTTCTATGAACGAAAATTGGACAGTTAAGCAGGTCAGTCAGTTGACAGGATTGACGGTGAGGACCTTGCACCACTATGACCAGATTGGTTTGCTCAAACCAGCATTTGTGGCTGAAAATGGTTATCGCTACTATAATCAAGAAAATTTGGCTCGTCTGCAAGAAATTTTATTATTTCGTGAGTTGGAATTTCCTCTCAAAAACATTCAGCAGCTTCTGGACGTGACGGAAATCAATCGTCAGCAGGTCTTGCGGGATCATATCACCCTTTTAGAGCTCAAAAGGGAACGTCTGGACCGCATCATCAATCACGCCAGATTGCTCACAGAAAAAGGAGGAGAAGTCATGGACTTTCATGCATTTGACAGCAGTCAACTAAAAGCTTATAAGGTGGAGGCCAAGGAACGTTGGGGACAGACCGCGGCCCATGCTGAGTTTGAAGAAGGTTACGATGCCAGTAAGGATCGGGTGTTTGCCCAAGAGATGCATGCTATTTTTGAAGCTTTTGGAAAATACAGGTTCTTAGAAGTCAGTCACCCTGAGGTGCAGGCTCAGGTAGCGAATTTGCGGGCCTATATCACGGAACATTTCTACACCTGCACAAAGGAAATTTTGCAAAATCTGGGTTTCATGTATGTTGAAGATGAGCGATTTTCAGCCAATATCGACCGAGCAGGTGGACCAGGCACAGTAGCCTTTGTCAGTCAAGCCATTGCGATTTATTGCCAAGAATAAATAAGGAAAGTCTAGTGAGAACTAGGCTTTTTTGGTATACTAGATGTACCTAGAGTGTAAGGAGGCACCCCATGATTCAACCTATTATGAAAGATATTTTCTTCCTGCAGAAGAAGTCTGAGCCTGCGACTCAGCTAGATGTGCAGGTAGGTCAAGATTTACAGGATACTTTGGTAGCCAACGCTCATGCCTGCGTGGGTATGGCGGCCAACATGATTGGCGTCAAAAAGCGGATAATCATCGTCAACATGGGCTTCGCCAATCTGGTCATGTACAATCCCGTCCTCATCAGCAAGGCCAAGCCCTATCAGACAGAGGAAGGCTCCCTGTCGCTAGTAGGTACTCGCACGACCACTCGCTATCAGGAAATTGAAGTAGAGTTTTTTGATGCTTCTTGGAAAAAGCGGAGACTAAAACTAACTGACTTCCAAGCCCAGATTGTTCAGCATGAACTAGATCATTTGGAAGGGATTGTTATCTAACTTTTTAAAAAGTTTGAAAAATGTTAACAAATCTATTGACCTTTGCTGACTAATTGTGTATAATAAGATTCGTAAGGTAAATGCCTTGCGGAATGTTTAATCAAAAGGTCAGTAAAGATCAAAAAGTAAAAAGTAATGATTTATATTTTGAACTATTGGTCAGTAAAAAGCAAACCTATAAGGAGGTTGTTATGAAAGACAGGATAACACCCTATTAGCGTCATTTAGTTTATCTTTTATTACTTTGACGTACGAGGAAACTCCATTTCCCTATTTCCAGCTTCAAACACTCCACTGGATTGTTTGAACTCGCTTTGCCGTACTTTACGAATGTTACTTACTATCGTAAGTGCGAATTCCAACCTTCAATAGTTCACTGGACTATTGAAGCTGCCTGTAGCTTTTGATTCGAACTTTGTTCGCACTATTTCCCACCTCCAAAGGTTCCCCAAACCTTTAGAGCTAGTACTAAAAGCAAACTGAAAGACTAAGTCAATCTTTCTAAAACAAAGGTCAGTAAAAGTCAAAAATAAATAAAACAGAAACGAGGTAACTACTATGAACAACAATTTCAATAACTTTAACAATATGGACGATATTTTCAATCAACTCATGGCCAACATGGGTGGTTACAGTACAGAGCGCCGCCGTTATTCTATCAATGGGCGTGAAGTGACACCGGAGGAATTTGCTATGTACCGTCAGACCGGTCGCCTGCCACAGACCGAAGAAGTGGCACAAGCACCATCTAAAGGTCAGATAAAATCAGATGGGATACTAGCAAAATTAGGTCGCAATTTGACTCAAGAGGCTCGCGAAGGTAAATTGGATCCTGTTATCGGACGTAACAAAGAAATTCAAGAAACTGCCGAAATCTTGGCTCGTCGTACTAAGAATAACCCAGTCCTTGTCGGTGATGCTGGGGTTGGTAAAACAGCTGTAGTTGAAGGTTTGGCACAAGCCATCGTTAATGGTGATGTCCCAGCTGCTATCAAGGACAAAGAAATCATCTCCATTGACATTTCGGGCTTGGAAGCTGGTACTCAATACCGTGGTAGCTTTGAAGAAAACATTCAAAACTTGGTAAATGAAGTCAAAGAAGCTGGAAACATTATCCTCTTCTTCGATGAAATTCATCAAATTCTTGGTGCCGGAAGCACTGGCGATGGTCAAGGTTCTAAAGGTCTGGCTGATATCTTGAAACCTGCTCTTTCACGTGGTGAAATAACAGTGATTGGTGCAACAACTCAAGATGAATACCGTAACACTATCTTGAAGAATGCTGCCCTTGCTCGTCGTTTCAACGAAGTTAAGGTCAATGCTCCTTCTCCTGAAGATACCTTCAAGATTCTTCAAGGTATTCGTGATCTTTATGAAAAACACCACAATGTTATCTTGCCAGATGAAGTCTTGAAAGCAGCGGTTGATTTTTCAGTACAATACATTCCACAACGTAGCTTGCCAGATAAGGCTATTGACCTTTTGGACGTGACAGCAGCTCACTTGGCAGCACAACATCCAGTAACTGATGTCAATGCTGTTGAACGTGAAATCGAAGAAGAAAAAGCTAAACAAGAAGCTGCAGTTGCTAAAGAAGATTTCGAAGCAGCTCTAAATTCTAAGATTCGTATTGAAAAACTTGAAAAGAAAATTGCTAACCATGCAAAAGATCGCAAGGTGACTGCGACTGTAAACGATGTGGCTGAATCCGTAGAACGTATGACTGGTATTCCAGTATCTCAAATGGGTGCAACGGATATCGAACGTTTGAAAGATATGGGTAACCGTTTGCAAGCTAAGGTTATCGGTCAAGATAAGGCCGTTGAAGCAGTGGCACGTTCCATCCGTCGTAATCGTGCAGGATTTGACGATGGTAACCGTCCAATCGGTAGCTTCCTCTTTGTAGGACCTACTGGTGTTGGTAAAACTGAGTTGGCTAAACAATTGGCCCTTGATTTGTTCGGTACCAAAGATGCTATCATCCGTTTGGACATGTCAGAATACAGCGACCGCACAGCCGTTTCTAAATTGATCGGTACAACAGCTGGTTATGTTGGTTATGATGATAATAGCAATACCTTGACAGAACGTGTTCGTCGTAACCCTTATTCAATCATCCTTCTTGATGAAATTGAAAAGGCAGACCCTCAAGTTATCACCCTTCTCCTCCAAGTTTTGGATGATGGCCGTTTGACTGATGGTCAAGGTAATACTGTAAACTTCAAGAACACAGTCATTATCGCAACTTCAAACGCTGGCTTCGGTTACGAATCTAACTGGACAGAAGATGATGATAAACCAGAACTCATGGATCGTTTGAAACCTTACTTCCGTCCGGAATTCCTTAATCGTTTCGACGCAGTTATTGAGTTCTCACACTTAGATAAGGAGGACCTTTCTAAGATTGTCGATCTTATGTTGAATGAAGTTAACAAGACTCTTTCTAAGAAAGGCATTGAGTTGTCAGTTAGCGAAGCTGCTAAAGCCTATATGACAGAAGAAGGCTATGATGAAGTTATGGGTGCTCGTCCACTCCGTCGTGTGGTTGAACAACAAATCCGTGACAAAGTCACAGACTTCCACTTGGATAACCTTGATGCTAAAAATTTAGAAGCTGATGTGGTAAATGGAACCATCCAAATCAAAGAGAAAGAGCAAAGCTTAGCTTAAAAAATATAAAAAACAGAGAAAATTGGCATTAAAAATTCCAATTTTCTTTTTTTGTTACTCGCTAACAAATGCGATAAAACAGGCACTTTTTTGATGATTAGAAACTTTTCTTATAAAATACTTGACAGATGCAAACGTTTGCGTTAAACTAATATACGTAACCGACAGAAAGGAAAACGTTTTTATGACAAATCGTACCAGTGGAATATTAATGCATATTACCTCACTTCCAGGTAAGTTTGGTATTGGTACTTTTGGACAATCAGCCTATGATTTTGTTGATTTCTTGGTAGAAACAAAGCAAACTTATTGGCAGATTTTACCACTAACAACCACAAGCTACGGAGATTCACCGTACCAGTCTTTCTCTGCAATTGCAGGAAATACACACTTGATAGACTTCGACCTTTTGGTAGAAGAGGGGTTGTTGGCACCAGAAGATTTCCAAGATGTCAATTTCGGGGACAATCCTGAAAAAGTAGATTATGCACTAATTTATCAAGCACGTCGTCCAATTTTGGAAAAAGCTGTTCAAGCATTTTTACAAGATGATAAGAAAAAAGCTGCTTTTCTAGAGTTTGAAAAAGCCAACTCATCTTGGTTAACAGATTATGCTGAATTTATGGCTATCAAAGAATACTTTGGCAATAAAGCGCTCCAAGAATGGGAAGATAAAAAGGTGGTCGCTCGAAATGAAGAAGCACTTGATAAATATCGCTTAGAGTTAGCCAATCAAATTGACTACTACAAAGTCACACAGTATTTCTTCTTCAGCCAATGGAAACAGTTGAAAGAATATGCGAACAAACACCACATCAAAATCATCGGAGATATGCCTATCTATGTTTCCGCGGATAGCGTTGAAGTGTGGACAAAACCTCAACTATTCAAATTGGATAGTGAACGCAAGCCACTTTATGTAGCTGGTGTACCTGCTGATAACTTCTCAGAGGATGGTCAATTATGGGGAAATCCTATTTACGATTGGCCAGAACATGAAAAAACTGGCTATAACTGGTGGATTTATAGAATTCATGAAAGCTTTAAGCTGTATGATGTCCTTCGAATTGACCACTTCAAAGGTTTCTCAGACTTCTGGCAAGTCGATGGTAAGGCTGAGGTGGCAAAAGTAGGTACTTGGGAACCAGGTCCTGGCTACAGTTTATTCAAAGCTGTTAAAGAGACACTTGGAGACCTTCCAATTATCGCGGAAGACCTTGGAAATATTGACGCCAAAGCTCGCAAATTGCTTGCAGATTGTGGCTATCCAGGGATGAAAATCTTACAATTTGGTTTCTATGACGTAACAGGTAAGAGTATTGATGCACCGCATCGTTGCATTCCTAATTCGGTTGCCTACACTGGAACTCATGATAATGAGGTTGTCAATGGTTGGTACAATAATCTTGAACCGGAGCAACAAGAATATGTAGATGCTTACAGCAATCGTAAACCGATTGAAAAAGTTAGTCAAGCAATGCTCCGCATGTTATTTGCAACAGTAAGTGACACTGCTATTGCAACCATGCAAGATATCCTAGATTTGGGTGAAGAAAGTCGAATGAATACGCCATCTACTATCGGTGGAAACTGGAAATGGCGTATGAAAGCAGAAGATTTAACGCAAGAACGTAAAGACTTCTTGACAAAAATGACATTACTATATCAAAGAGGAAATGAACAACATGACTAAATTTACAACATTTGCAGAAACAAATACTTCGAAAAAATTAGCTGATTTAACATATGAAGAAATCTATCTTCAATTGTTAAACTACGTAAAAGAAGCTGCAGCTACAAAACCAAAAAATACAGGAAAACGTAAGGTTTACTATATCTCAGCTGAGTTCCTTATCGGTAAACTCTTGTCAAACAACTTGATTAACTTGGGTGTGTACAAAGATATTCAAGCAGAATTGGCAGCGGCTGGTAAGTCATTGGCTCAAGTTGAAGACGTTGAACCAGAACCATCACTAGGTAACGGTGGACTTGGTCGTTTGGCTGCATGTTTTATTGACTCTATGTCAACACTTGGTATCAACGGTGAAGGTGTGGGTCTTAACTATCACTGTGGTCTTTTCCGTCAAGTATTTAAGAAAAATGAGCAAGAAGCAGAACCAAACTTCTGGATTGAAAATAATTCTTGGTTGATTCCAACAACTATCAGCTATGATGTTCCATTCAAAAACTTCACTTTGAAATCAAAATTGGACCGTCTTGACGTTCTTGGCTATAAAAAAGAAACTAAGAATTACCTTAACTTATTTGATATTGAGTCAGTGAATTACAACTTGATTACAGATGGTATTTCATTTGACAAGACTGATATTAAAGAAAACTTGACACTCTTCTTGTATCCAGATGATTCTGATAAGAACGGTGAATTACTCCGTATCTACCAACAATACTTTATGGTATCAAATGCGGCTCAGCTTTTGATTGATGAAGCTATTGAACGTGGTTCAAACTTGCATGATTTGGCTGAATACGCGTATGTTCAAATCAATGACACTCACCCTTCAATGGTGATTCCTGAGTTGATTCGTCTTTTGACTGAAAAACATGGTATTGAATTTGCGGAAGCTGTTGCGATTGTTAAGAATATGACTGGTTACACAAACCACACTATCTTGGCGGAAGCACTTGAAAAATGGCCACTTGAGTTCCTTGAAGAAGTGGTGCCACACTTGGTTGGTATCATCAAAGAATTGGATGCCCTTATTCGTGCAGAAATCAAAGACCCAGCAGTCCAAATCATTGATGAATCAGGTCGTGTACACATGGCTCACATGGATATCCACTTCTCTAACTCAGTGAATGGTGTAGCTGCGCTCCATACAGAAATTCTTAAAAACTCTGAATTGAAAGCTTTCTACGAGCTTTACCCAGAAAAATTCAACAATAAAACAAACGGTATCACTTTCCGTCGTTGGTTGGAATTTGCGAACCAAGAGCTGGCTGATTACATCAAAGAATTGATTGGTGATGAGTACTTAACAGATGCTACTAAACTTGAAAAATTGCTTGCATTTGCTGATGACAAGGAAGTTCATGCTAAGTTGGCTGAAATCAAATTCAATAATAAATTGGCTCTGAAACGTTACCTTAAAGACAACAAAGGTATCGAACTGGATGAAAATTCTATTATTGATACACAAATCAAACGTTTCCACGAGTACAAACGCCAACAAATGAATGCCTTGTATGTTATCCATAAATACCTTGAAATCAAGAATGGTAACCTTCCAAAACGTAAAATTACTGTTATCTTTGGTGGTAAAGCAGCTCCAGCTTATATTATCGCTCAAGACATCATTCATTTGATTCTTTGCTTGTCAGAGTTGATCAATAATGATCCAGAAGTAAATAAATACCTCAATGTTCATTTGGTTGAAAACTACAATGTAACTGTAGCTGAAAAATTGATCCCTGCAACTGATATTTCAGAACAAATCTCATTGGCTTCTAAAGAAGCGTCAGGTACTGGTAACATGAAATTCATGTTGAATGGTGCATTGACACTTGGTACCATGGACGGTGCAAACGTTGAAATCGCAGAACTTGTAGGTAGTGAAAATATTTACATATTTGGTAAAGACTCTGATACAATTATTGATCTTTATGACAAAGGAGGCTATGTTTCAGCTGACTACTACAATGGCGATGAAAATATTAAACGTGCAGTTGACTTTATCGTTAGCGATGAAGTGAAGGCGCTTGGTAACGAGGAACGTCTTGCACGCTTGCACCATGAATTGATTTCGAAAGACTGGTTCATGACCTTGATTGACTTGGCTGAGTACATCGAAGTAAAAGAACAAGTCTTTGCAGATTACGAAGATCAAGATTCATGGAACAAGAAAGTTGTTCATAACATTGCTAAAGCTGGATTCTTCTCTTCAGACCGTACGATTGCACAGTACAACGAAGAAATTTGGCACAGCTACTAATTTAAATTAGCAAAAAGGAAAGTTGATTGAACCACTCCAACTATTTATCAGATCAACCTATTCCTTGATATGAAAATCAAACTGGTTTGGACCTGACAGCTTTGATTTTCAAAACTACTTCTGAGCCCTCCTTATATTATATTAATGAAAAGAAAGAATGTCTCGAAAAAAGAGACATTCTTTTTTCGAGAAAGTACTGACTAGTTTTTAATAATTGCACAAAAAAAGGAGCTAGAATGCTAGTTCCTTTTACCGTTTTGCCATTGAGACAAAGCTGACTTTGTCTGGACGGTAGCTAATTGTTCCATATTGAAAGGCTTGACCGTTTGAGAGATAGGTAACGCTGGTAACCACGACCACCATCTCATAGTCGGCTAGGTCCATTAATTGCTTTTCTTCTTCATTCGCAAAGCGGAAAGAAATTTCCCGCCGAGAATGAGAGATTGTTAACTTTAATTCTTGCTCTAAATAGCGATAGATAGAGCTTTCAGCAATTTCTTTACTGAGATAAGGGACGACTCTACGATCAAAATAGGAAATTTCATATTCCAAACGCTCACCATCTATCGTTCTTACCCGACTCACTCTATAAAAATCTACTTTATCATCAACTTCAAAGGTAGACATTAAATCATCTTGCCCCTGAACGATATATAGTGAGGTAAGTTCTGTTTGAATCTGGTATTTAGAACGTTTGTTCAATTCTCCAGCGGTCTTAATTTCAGAAAGATACTGTTCCTTCATTAACCCGTGTTCGATTACAATTGAAGATTTCCCTTGTTTTTTTTGAATGTAGCCATCCATTTCAAGAAGGGACAGAGCCTTTCGAATGGTGTCTTTAGAGTAAGAGTAGATCTCCATCAATTCATTCTCAGTTGGTAATGCTTGTCCTGTTGACCAGACTTGATCCTCTATCTTTTTCTTGATATCTTGATAAACTTTCTTATATTTACTCATTGTATTTCCATCTTTCTATTCTTTAGTGTACCATAAAAGGCTTAGAATAGGGAAATACAGCTGTATTTTTACTACCTTTATTAAATTTTACGTAAAAGTTTAAAATATTACGTAAAAGCTATTGACTAATGCAAACGTTTACGCTATACTATGGATATAAGAAAACGTTTACGTATTATCTAGGAAAGGAGAGTCATGAAATTACTGACAGTAAATGTCCATGCTTGGTTAGAAGAAAATCAGGATGAAAAAATAGATATTTTAGCTCAAACAATTGCCGAAAAGGCTTATGATGTTATTGCTCTTCAGGAGGTTAATCAGCTTATAGCTTCTAAATTCGTCACAAGAGAATTGAAGATGGATAATTATGGCTTGATTTTATTAGAAAAATTAAGAAATCTTGGACAGTTTGATTATTCCTATCATTGGAGTCATTCTCACATTGGCTATGATCGTTATGAGGAAGGGATTGCCTTTTTGACGAAGCTCCCTGTCTATGAGGTTGATTCATTTTATTGCAGTCAAAATAAAAGTATTCATTCTATCTTATCTCGAAAAATTGTGGGGTTGACAGTTTTCTATCAAGACCAGTTAATTGATATCTATTCGTGTCATATTAATTTACCAGGTAGTGAAGAAGAAGATCAGCTGGACAATATTCGAACAATTGTCGAACGTACGGGTCATCAGCGGTTTAAAATTCTGATGGGGGATTTTAATACTGATGCAATCTCAGACCGGGATGCCTACGATGCAATCAAGAATCTTGGGCTCCATGATACCTACGAGTTAGCGCTAGAAAAGGATAAAGGAATAACTGCTGAAAAAGCAATTGATGGTTGGGCAGGTCATAGCCAAGAGAAACGGTTAGACTATATTTTTTTCAACCAAGAAAAAACAGTTTTTACAAGTAAGGTTATCTTTAACGGACATAACCGTCCTATCATTTCAGACCATTTTGGTGTGGAAGTTGAATTTAGTGTATAAATGGCGTAAGGCCGAAAAATAAAGGAGAAAAAATGAAAAAATTTCTTAGTTTCGAATTTTGGCAAAAATTCGGTAAGTGTTTGATGGTCGTGATTGCAGTTATGCCTGCAGCAGGTCTCATGGTTTCTATTGGGAACTCTATCCCATTGATCAGTCCTGAGTCAGAAATATTGATTCGTATTGGGAATATTATTGCCCAAATTGGTTGGGGTATTATTGGGAATTTACACTTGCTTTTTGCTTTAGCAATCGGTGGTAGCTGGGCTAAAGAAAAAGCTGGCGGTGCATTCTCGGCAGGTCTAGCCTTCATATTGATTAACTTGATTACAGGTAACTTTTTCGGTGTAAAAACGGATATGCTCGCTGATGCTGCTGCAACAGTAACAACTGTTTTTGGTAATGAAATTCCTGTTTCAGGTTACTTTGTAAACATCTTAGGACAACCAGCTCTTAATATGGGTGTTTTCGTTGGTATTATTGCTGGTTTTGTGGGTGCTACAGCATATAATAAATACTACAACTATCGTAAATTACCAGATGCATTAACATTCTTTAATGGAAAACGTTTTGTACCATTTGTTGTTATTTATCGTTCAATTTTAGTGGCACTCTGTTTAGCGATTTTCTGGCCAGTTGTTCAAACAGGAATCAACAGCTTCGGTAAATGGATTGCAAGTTCACAGGATACAGCACCAATCTTAGCACCATTCGTTTATGGTACCTTGGAACGTTTGCTTCTTCCATTTGGTCTTCACCATATGTTGACTATTCCGATGAACTATACATCACTAGGTGGTACTTATGACATCTTGACAGGTGCACAAGCGGGTACACAAGTATTTGGACAAGATCCACTTTGGTTGGCTTGGGTTACAGACTTGATTAATCTAAAAGATGCTGGCGATATGACTAAATACAATGATCTTCTTGCAAGCATCACACCAGCTCGTTTCAAAGTTGGTCAAATGATTGGTTCTTCAGGGATTTTGATGGGCTTAACTTACGCGATGTATCGTAATGTTGACGAAGACAAGAAACATAAGTATAAAGGGATGTTTATTTCATCTGCTTTAGCTGTATTCTTGACAGGTGTAACAGAACCAATTGAATTCATGTTCATGTTTGCGGCTATGCCTCTTTATCTAGTCTATGCAGTCGTACAAGGTGCTGCTTTTGCGATGGCCGATGTTGTTAATTTACGTGTGCATTCTTTTGGTAATATTGAATTCCTTACTCGTACACCAATGGCTATTAAAGCCGGCCTCGGTATGGACCTTGTAAACTTTATCTGGGTATCAGTACTCTTTGCTGTTCTTATGTACTTCATTGCTAACTTTATGATTAAGAAATTTAATCTAGCAACAGCAGGACGTAATGGTAACTATGATACTGAGACAACAGATGTAGTTTCTAACTCAAATGTAGATACTGCGGATGCAAATTCACAAGTGGTGCAAATTATCAACCTACTTGGTGGCCGTGATAATATTGAAGATGTTGATGCTTGTATGACTCGTCTTCGTGTTACTGTGAAGGATGTTGCACAAGTCGGAGATGAGAATGCTTGGAAACAGGCTGGTGCTATGGGCTTAATTATCAAAGATTCAGGTGTTCAAGCTGTCTATGGACCAAAAGCAGATGTTCTCAAATCAGACATTCAGGATTTATTAGAATCTGGTGTTGCAATTCCTCGTACAGAAGTGGTTTCTACTAATACAGTGACATCTGAAACTAAGTTCAAAGGAATCACTGAAGCTGTTTACTCAGTAGCAGATGGACAAGCTGTATCTATTACTGAAGTGAAAGACCCTGTTTTTGCACAAAAAATGATGGGTGATGGGTATGCAGTTGAGCCTGTAAATGGCAATGTCTACGCACCAGTTTCTGGTACTGTAACCAGTGTTTTCCCTACAAAACATGCTGTCGGCATTTTGTCAGACCAGGGTGTAGAAGTTTTGGTACACGTTGGATTAGACACTGTTGCACTTAATGGGGCACCATTCTCAACAAAGGTGGCAGATGGACAACATGTTCAAGCTGGTGACTTACTCCTTGTAGCAGATTTGGATGCTATCCGTTCAGCTGACCGTGAAACAACAATTATAGTAGCCTTTACAAATTCTGCAGAAATTAAATCTGTCAGTCTTGTAAACCTTGGACAAGTAAGTAAAGATAGTCAAGTTGCAATTGTAGAATTATAAGAATTGAGAGACAAGTTCATTTTGAGCTTGTCTTTCAATTTTAAAAATCTTCTCAATCCTTGTTATTTGTGGTATAATAAAGCGATTTTATAAAATGTAGGAGGTTCCCCATGGGACGTAAATGGGCCAATATTGTAGCCAAGAAAACCGCAAAAGACGGTGCTAACTCAAAAGTTTACGCCAAATTTGGTGTTGAAATCTATGTAGCAGCGAAAAAGGGTGACCCAGATCCAGAAACAAACTCAGAGCTGAAATTCGTTATCGACCGTGCTAAGCAAGCGCAGGTTCCAAAACATATTATTGATAAAGCCATCGACAAGGCAAAAGGGAATACTGACGAAACCTTCGTGGAAGGGCGTTACGAAGGTTTTGGACCAAATGGTTCAATGTTAATTGTTGATACACTTACTTCAAATGTAAACCGTACAGCTGCTAATGTTCGCTCTGCCTTTGGTAAAAACGGTGGGAACATGGGTGCATCTGGTTCAGTATCATTCATGTTTGATAAAAAAGGTGTTGTAGTTTTTGCTGGTGAAGATGCAGATGCCATCTTCGAATTGCTTCTTGAAGCAGATGTTGAAGTCGATGATGTAGAAGCAGAAGACGGAGCTATCACTGTCTATACAGCACCAACTGATTTGCACAAGGCCATCGTTGCACTTAAAGAATCTGGAATCCAAGAGTTTAACGTGACTGAACTTGAAATGATCCCACAATCAGAGGTATCACTTGAAGGTGATGACCTCGCAACATTTGAAAAACTCTACAACGCCCTCGAAGACGACGAAGATGTACAAAAAATCTACACGAATGTGGATGGCTTCTAATAAAAATGGGCTCTTTGTAAACTGTAGTGGGTTGATGAAAAGTCATAACCTGGAGAGGACCAAGTTGGTTCTTTCCATTTTTATATTCAAAGCGATGAGAATTCTTAATTTAAAGTTTTCAAAGTTCCGAAAACCAAAGGCATTGCGTTTAATGACTTTGATGAGATTATTGGTAGCTTCCAGTTTGGCGTTTGAGCAAGAGAGTTCAAGTGCCATTGACAATCATCTTATCTTTGTCTTTCAAAAAGGTCTTAAAAGCAGTCTGAAAGATGGGATGTACACTGCAAAGCGTCTCCTCAATGAGATAAAAGAAATGGTCGGCTTGTTTCTCTTGAAAGTGAAAGAGTAAGAGTTGATAGAGTTCATAATGTTCTCGAAGTTCCTGCGAGTAAGAAAGTAGCTTTTCTAGAATCTCCTTGTTGGTCAAGTGTATACGAAAAGTCGGGCGATAAAATCGTTTATCGCTGAGTTTGCGACTATCTTGTTGGATGAGTTTCCAGTAGCGTTTGAGTGCCCTGTATTCATGAGATTTTCTGTCAAACTGATTCATAAT